>JBFMCJ010000120.1 GCA_040754675.1 Bacillota bacterium | reverse complement strand
CGCGATGACGGCGAAGGTGCTGGCCAGCACCAGCGGGTTCTCCGTAAGCGAGAGCCCCAGCACGTACTTCGTATAGAACGGAATGGCCGCCATGATGACGGCGAACGTTAGCTGGACGGAGAAGCTGGTGAGGGCGAAGGTGACGAAAGAGAAGTTGGCCAGCGTGGAACGCACAGCGGGAATGAGGGGAAGCGCCTGGGTTTGCGAGAACCGCGGATCTTCGCGCGCGCCCAGGACGGAGGCCGCCAGGCTCAGGCCGCCGATCGCGCCGAACACCAGTCCCATCTGCTCCCAGCCGAGCACGCCGGCCACGGTGGACCCCAGCGCCACGCCCAGCACCAGCCCGACCAGCGCCCAAGCCGATCGCATGGCGGAGACGGCCGAACGCTCCTTCAGTTCGGGGAACATTTCGGGGAACAGCGACGTCCAGTTGAGCACCACCATCGTGTAGAGAAAGTCGTACACACAGATGGCGGCCAGGAAGTACCAGACAAGCGATCCCGACGCCGCTTCGCGGATGGGGGCGGGGGGTGCCCACAACAGGTAAAACGAGGCCACCAGCGGGAGCCAGCCCCAGATGATGTACGGGATGCGCCGCCCGAAGCGGCTTCGGGTGCCGTCCGAGATGAAGCCGAGCAGCGGGTCGTTGATGGCGTTCCAGATGCTCCAGATCACCATCATCTTCGCGATGGCCGCGGCAGGCGTCTTGAGGACGTCCACGTAGTAGAAGACGATGTACGTCGTGACGGCGTTGTTCAGGAGCCCCGCACCCAGGGAGCCGAGGCTGTACACCGCCTTGCGTGAGGTTCCCACGCTGCCCACGCCCTCCCCACCTCAGGTTCCGCGCCGGGTATTCGCTGCGGGAGCAGCGCGGTCCTGGCAGGACCAGGTACCGGCCGCCCTGGGACTTGCCATGGCGTTCCAGTTATGGTTCACTGTAGGTGCCTCGCGCCGCCGCCGGCCGGCCGATGCCCGCATCTTGGGGGTTGTGAGTCCGTGCGTCTGGCAACGCAGAAGCTGCGGCAGCAACTGAGCGCAGTCCTGGACCGAATCGTACGTACCGACGAGCGCGTCCAGGTGCAGCGGTGGGGCCGCCCCGCCGCCGCACTGGTGGGGCTGCACGACTTCCGCCGGCTTCAGGTGCTGAAGCGGCGCCGCCCTGCCACTTCCTCGACGAAGTAACGGTGGATGCGAAGATCCGCCGTTAGCTCCGGGTGGAACGTGGCGCCGAGCACCCTGTCCTGCTGCACCAGCACAGGCTCGTCACCCAGCACCCCCAGCAGCCGAACGGCCGCCCCGGTGGACGCAATGCGCGGCGCCCGGATGAAGACGCCGGGAAAAGGCCCGCCTGCGGCGAGCGGCGGCTGCAGCGCAACGGGCGCTTCGAAGCTGGCCACCTGGCGCCCGTAAGCGTTGCGTGCGACGGTCACGTCGAGCACGGCCAGGCCCGGACCCGGTGTCCGGGCCTGCTCAACCGTCACGCCGGGCTCGGGCTGGTCGACGATGTGCCGTGCAAGCAGGATGAGGCCGGCGCACGTCCCGAACAGCGCCATCCCTTCGTCGCGCGCCTGCCGCACCGCCTGCAACAGCCCGCTTGCC
This sequence comes from Bacillota bacterium, assembly GCA_040754675.1. Classification (NCBI taxonomy): domain Bacteria; kingdom Bacillati; phylum Bacillota; species Bacillota bacterium. Next base: position 8,051 of record JBFMCJ010000120.1, on the reverse strand, counting down.
ATCAGCCTCCGGAAGGTGGTGCTTTCGCCCCCCGGAAGGATGAGGCCGTCCAGGCCTTCCAGGTGTTCGGGACGGCGCACCTGCCGGACGTCCACTTCCAGCCGCCGCAGCGTGGCGACGTGTTCTTGCACCGAACCCTGCAGGGCCAGCACGCCGACGCGAGGGCGGCTCATCGTGCCCATGCTACCACCCCCGGTCCTGCAGGCGCTCGGCGGCGCTCAACGCCGCAGCCGTGCGGCCCTGCATGGCCTCGCCCAGGTTCCTCGAGACGCGCGCCAGGACCTCCGGCTCGTTGTAGTGGGCGACGGCCTCGACGATGGCGCGGGCACGCGCCGGCGGATCGGATGACTTGAAGATGCCCGACCCGACGAAGACGCCGTCGGCCCCGAGCTGCATCATGAGGGCAGCATCGGCGGGGGTCGCGATCCCGCCGGCGGCGAAGTTGACGACGGGCAGGCGACCTTCGCCGGCGACCCGGGTCACGAGTTCGTACGGGGCGCCCAGCTCCTTGGCCCTGGCCATCAGCTCCTCGGGCCCGAGAGCGGCCAGCTCCCGGATCTGGCGGGTGATGCGGCGCATGTGGCGGACGGCCTCCACCACGTCGCCGGTGCCGGCCTCCCCCTTGGTGCGGATCATGGCGGCGCCTTCGCCGATGCGCCGGAGCGCCTCCCCCAGGTCCCGGGCGCCGCAGACGAAGGGTACCGTGAAGGCGTGCTTGTCGATGTGGTGTTCTTCGTCGGCGGGCGTCAGCACCTCGCTTTCGTCGATGAAGTCGATCCCGAGAGCCTGGAGGATCTGGGCCTCCACGAAATGGCCGATGCGAACCTTGGCCATGACCGGGATCGTGACGGCCTGCTTGATCGCCTCGATGACGGCGGGATCGGCCATGCGTGCCACCCCGCCTGCGGCCCGGATGTCGGCCGGCACGCGCTCCAGGGCCATCACCGCCACCGCACCGGCCTCCTCGGCAATGCGGGCCTGGTCGGGGGTGGTGACGTCCATGATCACGCCGCCTTTGAGCATGCGCGCCAGGCCGGCCTTGACCGTCCAGGTGCCGGTCTGGGGCTGAGCGCCGCCAGAAAGGCCTGCGCCCGAGGTGTCCGACGCCAGAGTATTCGTGCGGGGAACTCCCACGGCACTGCCTCCTGTCGCGCCGCCGGGACGGGGCCATCCAGGGAGACTGAACCGGGGAGAAGAGGAGAAAGGGAGAGGTAGCCCTCGCCGGGCTACACCGCTCTTGCCGCCTTCTCCCATTCGGACTCTACCGTCGGCGCCGGATTCTCACCGGCTCCACCGCTGAGGCTGGCGGGCTCGTCCTCCGTTTTGTACGGAGGCATCACCGCCGGTCGGGAATCGGGAGCGTCTCCCTCACCCTGCCCCGAAGGCGCTATGATGGATTTGTCAACATTCCATATTCGAACGCTTCCGGAAAGACTCCTCTTGCCAGGCCCCATGGATGCGCCGCGCTCCGCCGCCGAGCGGGGTCGTGGGTGCGAGGAGGAGGCCGTATGCGAGCCTGGGCGCTTCACCAGCCATCTGACGCCGAACGCGAGCCCCTGAAGCTCGAGGAGCGCCCGCTGCCCCAGCCGGGCCCGGGCGAGTTGCGGCTGCGCGTCGCGGCCTGCGGCGTCTGCCACACCGACCTTCACACGGTCGAGGGGGAGCTTCCGCCGGTCCGGCTGCCGGTCGTGCCGGGCCACCAGGTGGTGGCAACTGTCGAGGCACTCGGCGAGGGCGCTGAAGCATGGCTCCCGGCGGGCGTCCGGACCGGCAGCCGGGTGGGCGTCCCCTGGCTTTTCCGGGCATGCGGACGGTGCGAGTACTGCCTGGAGGGCAAGGAGAACCTGTGCGAGCGCCCCCAGTTCACGGGCTACCATGCCGACGGGGGATACGCCGAATACATGGTGGCGCCGGCGGAGTCGGTGTTGCCGCTGCCCGACCGCTACTCGGACATCGAGGCGGCGCCGCTGCTGTGCGCCGGGATCATCGGCTACCGCTCGCTCAAGGTGGCCAAAGTGGAGCCCGGGCAGCGCCTGGCTTTGCTGGGGTTCGGGGCGTCTGCGCACCTGACGCTGCAGGTGGCCGTCGCGTGGGGGTGCGAAGTTCTCGTCTTCTCGCGGCAGGAGCGCCACCGGGAGCTGGCGCGCCGCCTCGGCGCCGTCTGGGCGGGAGAAGCCGGAGAGCGCCCGCCCTTCCAGGTGCATGCGGCCATCTCGTTTGCGCCGGTCGGATCGCTCATCCCTACAGGCTTGAGCGTTCTTCGAAAAGGTGGGACGCTTGCCATCAACGCCGTCCACCTCGACCGCGTGCCGGAGTTCAAATACCCGCTCATTTACGGCGAACGCCGCCTCGCAAGCGTGGCCAACACCACCCGCGCCGACGGGCGTGAGTTCATGGCTCTGGCCGCACGCCTGCCGCTGAAGGTGCACGCCCAACCGGTACCCTTCGAGGAGGCGAACCGCGCTCTCGTACGCCTCAAGCGGGCCGACGTCGAGGGAGCGCTGGTGCTGAAGATCGGGGAGAGCCGATGATTATCGCCAGCGTCGGCCACGGGTCGCGCTCGCAGCCGGAGATGGCGGCCCTGCTGCGAAGCCGCGGGATCACCTGCGTCGTGGACGTCCGGCGCTTTCCCACGAGCCGCCTTCACCCTCACTTCGCGGCGGGCGCCATGCGCGAGTGGCTGGCACAGGCCGGCGTCACGTACATTGAGATGGGGGAGAGCCTGGGGGGATTCCGCACGGGCGGGTACGAGGCCTGGATGACCACGCCGGCGTTTGCCTCCGGGCTCGCGCGCCTCGAGCAGCTCGCCCGGGAGGAGCAGCAGCGTGGGGGCCTGCTGGCGTTCATGTGCAGCGAGCGCCTGCCATGGCTGTGTCACCGGCGGTTCATCGGGCGGGCACTCGTCAGGCGAGGCTGGCAGGTGGTGCACGTCATCGACGAGCGCCGGGAGTGGCACCCCCGGGAGGACGGCGGCCCGTCGCTCTCGGAGGCTCCCAAACCACCGGTACGGAGTAGCGGATGACCACCTCCACGTCTTCGACCCAGAACCGCCGCTGGCCCACCCGCAGCGGCCCCGGCCCCAGGTGGTGCGTGCGCGAGCGTCTCTCCACGCCAAGGATGCGGATACGATAGGGATCGTCCCTGTACCGGCCCACTCTGCCTGCCCCCGGTCAAGATCCTATGGAGGCCTCGCCGGCTGCGTGCATCGGCGGGCGGTCAGGCGCAAGGAGCGCCTCCAGGGCGACCGCGGCCCGGATCAGGTCCACCTCTCTCCCCCACCGCGCCACCATCTGGACGCCCACGGGAAGCCCGTCCGCCGTCGTGCCCACCGGGATGGTCAGGGCAGGCAGCCCCGTGATGTTAAACGGACCGGTGAACCGGGTCAGCGCCCGCTGGATCGGTTCGACGGCGCCCTCGACCTCGACAAGCCGGGTGCCCAGCGGCGGCGCCGGGACGGGCATGGCAGGAAGCACCAGGACGTCAACGTGCCGGAACACCTCGCCCATCTTGTCGCTGAGCTGCCGGCGCATCCGCTGGCCCTGCAGGTAGTCGACCGCCGTCAGGAACTCCCCGATCTTCAGACGGATCCGCACGTCGTGGCCGAAGTCGTCCCACCGCTGGCGCAGCCGCTCCCGGTGCACGGAGGCCGCCTCGGCCTGGATGATGGCGAACTGGGCGACGCGCAGGTGGCCAGGCGGCGGCAGATCCACCACGCCAACGCCGGCACCGGCGCCCGCGAGCCGCCCGTACACCCGCGCCATACCCTCCCGAATCGAGGCCTCCACCGGTCCCTCCCAGTCCGGGTCGGGGCGGCCGAAGCGCAGGCCGTCGAGGGCCGCGCGAGCCAGCCCCTCCCTGGTTGCACCGCTATGTTGGCCACCATCCAGGTTAGCGAGTTCGACGACGGCCCTGAGGGGCGCCGGCAGTGCCGCCCCCGGCCCCGCCCCGCTCCCCGGTTCACCGGGGTCGACGAGCGCGTGCGCGAGGCCCAACTCCTCCTGAGCCGGGCTGTCGGCCATCACGGCCAGCATCACGGCCAGATCCGCCGCTGCCCGAGCGACGGGGCCCACGTGATCGAGGCTCCAGGAGAGGGGGAAAACCCCCTCGCGCGAGACGCGGCCGTACGTTGGCTTCAGCCCGGCCACCCCACAGGCAGCGGCCGGTATGCGAATCGAGCCGCCGGTGTCCGTGCCCACGGCTCCGGGGACGATGCCGGCTGCGACCGCCGCAGCCGACCCCCCGCTCGACCCCCCTGCAATATGGCCGTTGTGGCGAGGGTTTCGCACAGGGCCGAAGTGGGGGTTCTCGGAGGTGATTCCGTAGGCCAGTTCGTGGAGGTTGGTCGCCCCCAGGACGATGGCCCCTTGGACACGCAGGCGATGCACGGCGGCTGCGTCCCGCTTCGACGGGAGGCTGTCGAGCACCCGGGAGCCCCCCGTCATCGCGTACCCTTCAATCTCCATGAGGTCTTTGACCGCGAGGGGCACGCCGAAGAGAAGAGGCAGTCCCCCGGCTCCGCCGTTGCGCGCGGCGTCGCGAAGGGCGCGGGCAGCCTGCTGCGCCGCCTGGCGGGCCCGTTGTGGGAACAGCCCGATGAAGATGTGCAGCGACGCCAGTTGCTCGGCCGCCTCGAGCGCTTGGTTCACCAGATCCTCAGGAGACTGCTCGCCGCGCCGCAGAGCGCGCACCACTTCGACCAGGGTGGGGCCCGACGGCGGGAGGCCGCCCGGTGCACCGGGCGTTGCCTGCGCGGCCGGGGATGCCGCCTCACGGCTCGACGTCGCACCGGTGCGGTGCGTATCGCCGCCACCATCGACCCGAGTGCCGGCATCCAGTACGGGGGTAAACGCAGGCTCGACCGTCTCGGGGAGGGCGAGGGCGGCCAGCAGCTCAAGTTCTGCCAGGTGCTGCTCCAGGCGGCCGGCCCACTGCTCGATGCGGTCAACGTCCGCCGGCTCCCGCCGCAGGCGGGTCATGGCGGAGACGAGCTCGCGCAGTACCTCTTTGGACATGGCGCGCCACCTCTTCGAGCGAGTGGCATTTCGCCATGCGCCGCTCGTTCCCTTGCACGGGTGTGATAGACTCTTGCCGGGCGATCCATACCCTACCGTGTAGGCAATGACCGCACGGCCTGTTGAGGAGGCGCACCATGCGACTCGGCGCAGTCGTTGCTGAGGATCGAGATACGGTGGTTCCCCTTTCCGAAGGCCCCACCTGCGCCATCGTCGAAACCGATACGGGTGAGGTCACCTACCTGCCCAACCCGGCCGTCACGGCCCGAGGGGGCCGGCGCGCCGCCGTCACCCGGTTCTTCGTGGAGAGCGGCGTCGAGGCGGTGCTCTCGGTGCCGGGCACCTTCTGCGAACGCTCGCACCAGCTGGCACGCGACAGCGGTCTGCAATTCATCCCTGTCGAAGCCGGGACGCGCCTCGGGCAGTTGCTGGCCGACCCGGCAGCTTACCTCGGGCGGCGCACGGCATCCCTGTCGCCTTCGATGCTGCACCGCCACGACCACCCGCGAGGTGAACACGGGCACACGGGCTTCGACGCCCATGAAAGAGACGCGACGTAGCCCACCGCATCGCCCCCCGGGCATGCAACTGCGTGCCATTTGCAATTGGTTTTCTTCGGCACTATGATAGAAACTAAAATCTCGCGTGTCCGCGCCATTCTTGAGATCGGTATCACTTCGCGGGCACAAGCACATGCCGGGCAGGGGGGCTTGCAGTAACGCCATGTCCAGACCTATCGAGGCACTCCTGGAGGAGCGGCGCCGCTACCGGCCGCCTGAGGAGTTCACACGGCAGGCCAACGTGAAAGACCCCGGCGTCTACCGCCGCGCCGAGGAGGATTTTGAGGGGTTTTGGGCGAGCTTCGCCGAGGAGCTCCAGTGGTTTCGCAAGTGGGACCGGGTGCTGGAGTGGAAGCCGCCCGATGCCCGGTGGTTCACCGGCGGCAAGCTCAACGCTTCGGTCAACTGCGTGGATCGCCACATTCGAACGCCCCGCAAGAACAAGGCCGCTGTCATCTGGGAGGGGGAGCCGGGCGATACCCGGGTGCTGACCTACCAGGAGTTGTACCGGGAAGTCAACCGGTTCGCCAACGCGCTCAAGAGCCTCGGTGTCAAGAAAGGCGACCGCGTCACCCTCTACCTGCCCATGATCCCCGAACTGCCCATCGCCATGCTCGCCTGCGCCCGCATCGGGGCGCCGCACTCGGTGGTGTTCGGCGGCTTCAGCCCGACGGCGCTCGCGCAGCGCATCGGCGACTCGGGTTCAAAGGTGCTCATCACCTGCGACGAGTACTACCGGCGGGGCGAGCGCATCCCGCAGAAGCAGCGGGCCGACGAAGCCGTCCAGATGGCAGGCGGCGTCGACAAGGTGGTCGTCGTGCGGCGCACGGGCGCGGACGTACCGATGACGCCCGGACGCGACCTCTGGTGGCACGACCTGATGGCCCCGGCCCCGGCCTACTGCCCGCCGGAGGAGATGGACGCCGAGGACATGCTGTTCATGATGTACACGAGCGGCACCACGGGCAAGCCCAAGGGCGTCGTGCACACCACCGGCGGCTACCTGGTTGGCGTCTATGCCACCACCAAGTGGGTCTTCGACCTGAAGGAAGAGGATACGTACTGGTGCTCTGCCGACATCGGGTGGATAACCGGCCACTCTTACATTGTCTACGGGCCGCTCGCCAACGGCGCCAGCGTGGTCATGTACGAGGGCTCGCCAGACTGGCCTGACCGGGCCCGACTGTGGAGCATCGTAGAACGCTACGGCGTCAACATTTTCTACACGGCGCCCACCGCCATCCGGCAGTTCATGCAGTGGAGCGAAGAGTACCCGCGCCGCCATGACCTCTCCAGCCTGCGCCTGCTCGGCACCGTCGGCGAACCCATCAACCCTGAGGCGTGGGTCTGGTATCACCGGGTCATCGGCGGCGGGCGGTGCCCGATCGTGGACACCTGGTGGCAGACGGAGACCGGCATGATCATGATCACGCCGCTCCCGGGCATCACCGAGACCAAGCCGGGCTCGGCCACCCGGCCCTTCCCGGGGGTCGCGGCGGCCGTGCTGGACGAACAGGGCAACCCCGTGCCCCCGGGCGGCGGCGGGTATCTGGCGCTCCAGCGCCCGTGGCCGGCGATGCTGCGCACCATCTGGGGCGACCACGAGCGCTACGTCGCCCAGTACTGGTCCCGCTGGAACCGGGAGACCTATTACCCCGGCGACGGGGCGAAGTGGGACGAGGACGGCTACTTCTGGGTCCTGGGCCGGGTGGACGACGTCATGAACGTCGCCGGCCACCGCCTGTCCACCATGGAGATCGAAAGCGCCCTCGTGGAACACCCTGCGGTGGCCGAGGCGGCCGTCGTGGCCGCCAACCATTCCATCAAGGGGCAGGTGCCCGTCGCCTTCGTCATCCTCAAGGAGGGCTACTCGGGGTCAGACCACCTCGAGCGGGAACTGAAGGAGAAAGTCGCCCAGGTCATCAGCCCCATCGCCCGGCCCGACCGCATCGTCTTCACCCCCGACCTTCCCAAGACGCGCAGCGGCAAGATCATGCGCCGCCTCCTGCGGGACATCACCGAGGGGGTGCCGCTGGGCGACGTCACCACCCTGCGAAACCCGGAGGTCGCCGAACAGCTCAGGCAGATGTTCGGCGGCGCGGATCCCGTGCAGCGGGCCGCCTCCAGCTAAGGACCCAAGGCGCGGTCAAAGCCAAGGGGGGCCGCCGCTTCGACAGGGGCGGCCCCCCTTGCGTGTGCCGGGGGAAGCGCACGAGCCCCGGGCTATTCGACCACCGCGTTGGCTTCGATGACCCGCTGGTACCAGTGAGCGCTCTCTTTCCAGATGCGCTGCTGCGTCGGGTAATCCACGTAGAGGATGCCGAAGCGCTTGCTGTAGCCATAGGCCCACTCAAAGTTGTCCATCAGCGACCAGACGAAGTACCCCTGGACAGGCACGCCTTCGGCGATGACCCTCGAAACTTCCAGCAGGTGATCCCGCAGGTAGGCGATGCGTTCCGGGTCGTGCACGGCGCCGTCC
>JBFMCJ010000119.1 GCA_040754675.1 Bacillota bacterium | reverse complement strand
GGTACGGGGCTGGGCCTGCACCTAATAGGTGCAGGACTGTCACCGGGCGCCTTTCCCTTGAGCGCCCGGTGGAGCGCTATCTCACAGGGGGGAAGGTGCTTTCTTTTTTGCTTTCTTTTTTGCCAAGATCGGCGGAGTCTCGACGAGGAGGGGCGCTACAAAGTGGCATACGAGGCAGTGGCACATGGTGCGTGGCAGCCAGAGAAGGACGAGAGATGCGGAGCAGACTCGGGAGCACCGGGCGACGTTCTCGGAGGAAATGTGGCAGCGCTCGCGGGAGTGCACGCGGCCCACTACAACCTCAGCGTCCCCAGGCTCATTGAGATTGCCGTCGCACGCGGAGAGGGCGTGCTCACGAGCATGGGCGCGTTCAACGTGGTGGGCGGCAGGTACACGGGCCGATCCCCGGACGACAGATTCATCGTGGACGAGCCCGATATACGGGAGGAGATATGGTGGGGCCCGGTGAACAGGCCATTTCCACAGGCTGCCTTCGACAGGCTCTGCTATCGCGTCGCCAGGTACTTGAAGGACAGGGAGATCTTCGTGTTCGACGGGTTCGCGGGCGCCGACCCCGAGTACCGGCTGCCAATCCGCGTGGTCACCGAGCTTGCCTGGCAAAACGCTTTCGCACAGCAGGTATTTCTCCATGCGACCCCACATGAGCTTCGCACGCATGAGCCGGAGTTTACGGTGATCTGTGCTCCGGGGTTCAAAGCCTTACCCGAGCGGGACGGGACGAGGTCTGAAGCGTTCATTCTCATAAGCTTTGCGCGCAGGCTCATCCTCATCGGCGGGACCTACTATGCCGGTGAGATAAAGAAGTCGGTCTTCAGCGTGATGAACTTCCTCCTACCCAGCCGCGGTGTCTTTCCAATGCACTGCTCCGCCAACATCGGCCCAACAGGCGATGTCGCGCTCTTCTTCGGCCTCTCCGGCACAGGTAAGACAACGCTTTCTGCAGATCCGGCCCGTCGTCTCATCGGCGACGACGAACACGGCTGGTCCGCGAGGGGCGTTTTCAACATCGAGGGCGGATGCTACGCCAAATGCATCAGGCTTTCGCCGGAGAGCGAGCCACTCATCTATCAGGCCATTCGCTTCGGGACGGTTCTCGAGAATGTGGTTGTGGACCCGGATAGCCGCGAGCCGGACTTCGACAGCGACGCGCTGACCGAGAACACCAGGGCGGGCTTTCCTGTAAGCTTCATCCCAGGTGCGGTGACATGCGGCCTTGGTGGGCATCCCAGGGTGATCATCTTCCTTACAGCCGATGCGTTCGGGGTGCTACCTCCGGTCGCCAGGCTGACGAGAGAGCAAGCCATGTACCATTTCCTATCTGGCTACACGAGCAAACTGGCAGGAACGGAGCGCGCCGTCACCACGCCCCGGGCCACGTTCTCAACGTGTTTCGCCGCCCCGTTCCTGCCGCGCCCGCCGGTGGTGTATTCGCGGCTATTGGGGCAGAAGATCGAGGCCTCCGATGTGCCGGTGTATCTTGTCAACACCGGCTGGATCGGAGGGCCTTACGGTGTCGGCAGCCGGATCCGGATACGTGACACGCGGGCGATCGTGTCGGCCGTCCTTAGCGGCAAGCTCAACGACGTACCCGCTGCTCCGGACCCGGCCTTCGGCTTTATGGTCCCCGAGGCATGTCCGGGGGTACCGTCCGAGATCATGAAGCCCCGTGCCACCTGGGCTGACCCGCGCGCCTACGACGAGCAGGCGGCGGTGCTTGCCCGAAGGTTCGTCGAGAACTTCGCGTGTTTCGATGACGTACCCGACGCCGTTAAGGCCGCTGGGCCCAGGCTGCCGCAGGCCGGTGCGGCAATTGGGGGCTAAGTGAGGGTGCAGAAGTGATCCCCACTTTTTAGAGGGGCTGCCGGTGATTGCACGAGGGGTGTCAAAATCCGGCCACTCGCCCGACGGGCCGGATTTTGGCGAAGCGCGCCCCGCTTGGGACGCCGTCCCCGAGTGCAACACCGGCAGCCCACTAGATCGGGAGGAACTAACGAACCCTCACTTAGCTTGCTGCCGGTTGGCCTCGGGAGTCCCCGCTGGCCCCGGAGTGCTGCAACTGCGGAAGGAGCTTGAGTGATGTTATCGAAACATACCGGTGTGGCCGTGCGAATATGGTGAAAAGGGGGCACACGGCCCTCTGTCTGCTCGTGGTCGCAGGGAAAGCGCACACGGGGCCGGGCAAGCGGCAGGGGGTGGAGTCGCGGTGAGAAAGAAGGTTGTAGTCCTCGGCGTCGTCGGGCTGGCCATTGTTTCCGTGATCGTGCTCCTTCACATGGGGCCGCCTTCGGACGAGGGGTTCGCCGCACGCGGCGGCCTGGGCCCGCCCGGCAACAGAATCGCGGTGGCCTATCTCCAGGGGCCCATCGCCGAGGGGCGTCCGTCCATGTCGACCACAGGGACCATAACTCCCAGGCTGGTGGCCAGATACCTGGAGAAGCTGGAGGCTGATCCCTCAGTCAAAGCGGCTGTCCTCAGGATAGATAGCCCCGGCGGTTCGGTGGCCGCGTCCCAGGCCATAGCCGGAATGATCGAGGAGTTCTCCAAGCCGGTTGTCGTGTCCATGGGCGACATCGCGGCCTCTGGCGGCTACTACATATCGGCCCCTGCCGACCGCATCCTTGCGATGCCGGGCACTATGACCGGCTCCATCGGCGTCATCATGAGCATCATGGACCTGCACGGACTCTACGACAAGCTAGGCATCAAGGATCAGGTCATAAAGTCCGGCCGGCACAAGGACATGTACCAGCGCACCCTTACTCCAGAGGAGCGCGAGCTGGTTCAGAGGTTATCAGACGCTGCGTACGAGCAGTTCGTGACGTACGTGGCCGCCCACCGGGGCTTGACTGTCGAGAAAGTGCGGGAGCTTGCCACTGGGGAGCTGTTCCTGGGGAGCCAGGCGGTGGAGCTTGGGCTCGTCGATGCCGTGGGCGATCTCGACGACGCGGTGGCCGCCGCCGCGGAGCTTGCAGGCGTGGAGTCACCGGTCGTGTACGAAGTGCCGTCGCCTATTTTCTTTGTTGACTTCTGGAACTTCCTCGGCGAGGTGCGAGGCTTCGTGAAGAACCTGACCCTCAGCCCGGAGGAGCGCCTTCTCTTGCGGCTGCGCGAGGAGCCCGCGCCGGAGTTGTGTTACTGAGTGAGAGTACAGAAGAGCTGCCGACTCTTGGGAGGGGTTGCCGGTGACTCAAAGAGAGTGTGCAACACCGGCAACCCACCAGGACGCTGGCACACTGGGAGGAAGTAACACACCCTTACTTAGGCGGCAGATCCGGTGCGGAGAGGAGGATGGGTATGTCGCAGGGAGTCTTCGACTGGCTGTACGGCGTCATAACCGGACCGGTTGAGGCGCTTCGCGCCGTGGCCGAGAAGAAGCCTGTTGGGTGGGCGCTTGCGGTCATCGTCGGGATAGCGGTACTTTCCTGCACAGCCAGGATATCACAGGCGAGCTTCGGCACCATTGGTGGTATCGGGCTCGAAGCCGTTCTGCAGTCGGTGCTCACCGCGGGTATCGTTCTCTCGGCCATTGGCTACTTCATCGGCGTGGGGCTCCTCCACCTTGCTGCACTCCTCTTCGGCGGCAAGGGAACCTTCGCCGGCCTGTTCTCGGCGGTGGGGTTCGCCCAGTTTCCCGCGTTGCTGTTGTTGCCTTTGATGGTGCTCGCGCGGGTTGGCAGTCCTGTGGTGGCGGGCTTATCCATTGTGGCATCGGCGGGGATCTCTGTGTGGGTCGCTGCTCTCGGTGTCATCGCGCTGAGGGAGGCACACGGAATGTCAACGGGGGCCGCCATCGGCACCTGTATCTTTGCTGCGCTCATCCCCGTGGCGACCGTCGCCGGGATCATCCTCCTTGCAGCCGTGGTTGCCGCCATTATCAGCACGGCATCCGCCGGAGTCTTTTGAGAGCGAACCCGGGGACTGCCCGTCGCAACCACCTATAGGCGACCAAGCTGGAAGTTGGGAATGGGTGAATGTAGCAATTGTGGTTACAAGAGACCCCACTGCCGGCTGCACGATGCCGCAACAGGCTGGCTTGCCAGTGGCCTGACGGCGGGTCAGCGCAGCGGCGCTGCAGGTGAGCGGCAGCATTGGTCCCGAGGAACTCGCTGGCGGGCGCCGGCGAGCCGCGAGGGGGTGGTCGGCAGGAGACCAGCTTTGGCGGGGGGCTGGTCCGCGAGCGACCATGTTCACCGGTGACCTGGTCGCGCTGGACCCACCTCTCGACGCAAGTCGCAGAAGGTGGTCTCGTAGCGACCAGGAAGCGCAGGAATGTGGTTGCCACACGACCACTTCACGCTCGGCGTTGGCCGCGCAGCGACCAGTTTTGCACATCGCCACGCGGGGGTGGTTCGTGGACGACCAGAAAGCGCGTTCGCGTGGTCGCGAGGGAGCCAACCGCGTGCGAAACCTGGTCGCGCCACGACCACTCCATCTTGCCTGCGACGGTGAAGAGGCCGAAGTTGGTCTCGGGGCGACCAGGATCGCCGCCGAACTGGTCGGGATGGGACCAGCTTTGAGGGCAAGCTGGTCGTAACGGAGCCAGTCTCGTGCATCGGGCGAAAAGGGTGGTCGCGCAGGAACCAACTTTTGCGGGAAGTTGGCCCGCGGCAGACCAGTCTCGCCTCTAACCTGGCTTTGTGGCGACCACCCTCCCCGCCTTGCGCCCGAAGCTGGTCTTGTGGCGACCAGGACGTCTCCGGAACTGGTAGCCAGGCGACCAACCGGCCGCGAATCCTGGTCGCAAACCGTTCACCTTACCGCCTGTTGGGCCGTGAGGACCGTGGGGGTGGTCTGCAGCGATCCAGGGTCAGCGCGCAGGTGGTGTCCAGCCGACCAACCAGTCCCCGACACCTGGTCGCGTCAAGACCAGCCCACCAGGCGACCACATCCAGGTGGCCACATCGTGGCATCGCCTGCAGAAGCGCCCTGACATGCGGACATGCGCCCGCCAGACCAGGAGGCGGCGATGACCCCTCGGGCGCCACAATGGCTGCATGCGTCCCCGCTTGGGGCGCCGTTCCCGAGTGCAACACCGGCAACCCGGCAACTACTGGCAAAGAGATAGGAACTAACGCACCCTCACTTAGGGGCAGACGAGTGACGCACGTCACTCGTCCTGGACTTACCTGTTCGCTACGTCACATGCGCCAGCCCAAAGATGACGCACCTCACTCGTCACGCTTTTCCCGTCCCATGCGTCACGCATCCACATTGAACGCGTGACGTTTGTCATCGATACCGCCTTGGGCGTTCTCCGACTCACAGCTTCTTCTCAAGGGGCTCCGCACGCCATGGATCTGTGCCGAACGGGTGGTGAATCAGCCCTTGGGCATCAGGTCCTCCATGTTGAGTTTCGCCTTCTCGGCCTTATAGTAGTCGTACGAAGCCGGGAAGTTCAGCACGCCGCCGACGAAGCTCTGCGGCCACTGCGACCTGAAGGTGTTGTAGTTCCTTATGGCCACCTGCCAGTCGTCGAGCGCCGTGCGGATCTCGTTCACCGCTTCTTCCAGACCTCGCATGGTCTGCTGCACTATGGGCGGCGAGAAGAGTTGCGGGTATGCTTCGCGCAGGGCGTTCACGTTGACCGAGAGCGCGAGACCCTCTGCGGCCTCACGGAACCGCGTCGCGGCTTCGACGGTCTTCTGCGGGTCCCCCTCAACTGTTGCCGCCGCGAACTCCTGTCCGGCGCGGTCCAGCGCCTCGGCACGGGCCCTTATGACGTCAGTTAGGGTGTCTTTCTCGTGTTCCAGGAAGTCCTTCTCTATCGCCCAGATCCCCTTGATCTTCTCGCTCAGGGTCTCGAGTGCAGCGCCGTACCGCCCCTCCTGCGCGAGCACGCTCTGCTGGAGCCTGACCATGTCGCGCTGAATCCCCATGACCCACGAGAACCCCGCAAGCACCACTAGGCCCACGATGATCAAGCCCACGATTCCAAAGAGGCATCCCTTTCTCAATGCTCTCCCTCCCCATAAATCTTGCGAAGGATGTCGTCGATGTTCCTTGCAATGGACACCACGGCCCCGTCGAGGTCGCCAGCGTTCGCGTAAGAGGCTGCTTCCTCGATGAGCGGCCCGAGATCGGACGAGGTGAGACGCGGCAACCCTCGCCCGACACTGTACCAGACCCGCCCCGCCTCGGGGCGGGCGTCAGGGATGATGAGAAAGACCAGGCCGTTGTTCTTGCGGGGACCTTCGCGTTCCCCCAGCATGAGCCAGCGCCCGTAGTGGGTGGACCACTCCACCGGGTGCTTCACGCCGCGCTGCACCACTATCACGGTCTCGGCGAAGCCATCGGCCCGCAAGTCCTCCAGCGTCTGGTCTGCCGCCTCGACCGCGCGCAGCCCCACTAGGCCCTCGGGGTCAACCACCCAGTAACGGCCGAGCGCGGGGAAGGCCGGATCGCCGGAAGGCACCTCGACGTTCTCGTCGTACGGCCTCTCGCCGCGCGGCCTGTCGGATGCTGCGCTCGCGGGCGGAGCAGGAGCGTGGCTGCCTCCGGGTTCGGGGCCGGCCGAGTCCCCGGCTCCGGGGCGGCATCCTGCCGCGGTTGATAGCAGCGAAACGCAGACCGCGGCTGCCACCAGCACGCATAAGACGCGGAAGGACCGGCGGACCCACACCTGTTCCCTCCCATGCGTGCGTTCCAGGTCGGCCGTAGCAGGACCACGGGACGCTGCCATGCCTTCGGGGTGCGTCGCAGCGCGCGCCGGGCGGGCGCCGTCGAACTTGCGGGCACAGCCGGCGCCTCCGCCCCCGGCGCACGCGCACGCACAGGCGCACGAGACACAGGCGCAGGCGCACGACACGCAGGCGCATCCGATGGACCTGCCTCCGAACCCACCTCCGCCGCCGGACCTGCGGGATCCGCCAGACGAACCCGAGCTTCCCGGCCGTGGGGACGAGGTGGATCTGGATCCCCACGAGGACCTGCCCGCCGGGGGAACGGGGAAGTAAGTGCCGTAGTAGATCCCACGCCTGCCTGTGTAGCCGCCGCGGGAAGCGGTGACGAGAATGACAATGATGAGGGAGATGATGACGGCCATGACGACCAGGGCGAATATGGCGGCTGCTGCGGCCGAGGCGTCACCCGCGGGCTTTTCATCCGTCGCCCCGGAACGCGAACCAGCCCCGGCTTCCAGGTCCGGGAAGAGGCGAGGCGAAAACGCGAAGGCGACCCTGAAGCGTTCGCCCGGCCCCAGGCGAGCGGTCCAGACCACCTGGTCCTCTATCCTCTGGGCAGGCTCCGGCGAGGTGTACAGCAGATCCCTGGAGTCTCCGGGGTTCCTCAGGCGCACCTCCAGCCGCCTGGTCTCGGCGCGATCGTACCAGCCGGGGACGAACGCGAACACGACCGCGTCGTCCTTGCGGTGCCCCATGCCGTCCTGCCGCACGCGGAAGCTGAAACTGAAGGTCTCACCGGCCGCATAGTCACGGTCGAGGTCCACGCGCACCCCGCTCCAGGAGCCGTAGTCCGCGCGGGAGACCTGCGCGGCTGCGCCCCCGCGCGAGAGGATCGTGTAGTTGTAGTCCGGGAGGCCCACGGTGACCCAGGGGATGTGGCCGCCGGTCACCTCCCATTCCTGGGAGTACTCGGCTATCCAGCTCCCGTCTGGCTTAGGGACGATGGTCACGATGTAGCTGAGTATCCGGTATGTGCCGGTATCCCGGGCCGCATGTGCCCAACCCGCACGGGGGCCTGCAACGCCGGCCGCAACGCCGAGGATGCATACTAGCGCTATCACCACTATTACAGGGACAGGCGTGCGCCTCATCTTGACCCCCTCCCGCTGCTGCCTTCGCTGCTGCTTTCGAGGCCAGCCTGCACCGGCGCAGCAGGCTTCCCCCGCGCCTCGTTCACGTTCAGCCTTTCGAGGGGGCACGCCCCGCCACAGATGGCGAAGTGCTCGCACTTCCTGCACTCGGGCGGCGCAAAGCCATGTGTCCTGACCTTCCGGGCGAGCGGGTGGTTGAATATGCGCTTCCAGGGAGTCGTGAGGATGTTCCCGAGCCCTTCATCATGCAGCCATGACTGGCACGGCACGACCATCCCGTCGGGCCTCACGGCCATGTTGGTGTGGCACGCCGAGCACGATTTCGCCCCGAGGCCCATGGCCACCGGATCGAGGTCGTTGTAACACGTGGGCGTGAACCAGTTGAACTCGAGGCCAAGCTCGCCCGCCACGGCTGCAGCTCCGGCAAGGATGGCCTTGAGGTCCTGGGGCCTCATCGCGTCGGGGTGCCCCACGCCGCGTCCGGCCGGGATGAGCGCGTTGCAGCCCACGTACCTCACCCCGATGCCTGCGAGGAAGCAGAGAAGGTCGGGAAACCCCCGAGCGTTCGCTTTGGTCAGCGTCGTGTTGGTCGAGACGTACATACCCGCGTCGAGAGCAGCCCTGATACCGCCGACGGTTTCCTTCCACGCACCTGCCGAGCCCACGATTGCGTCGTGCACCGCCGGATCCGCCGACTCGATGCTCACCTGGATGTAGTCCAGGCTCGCTGCTTTCAACTCCCCCACCAGGCCTGCGAGCGCCCTGCCGTTCGTGATGAGCCCCGTCACGAACTTTTCCGCGTGGCGGACAAGCTCCACGAGGTCGGGCCGCATCGTCGGCTCGCCCCCGGTGAAGTTCACCATTGGTATCCCGGCGTGCCACAGACGGTCGAGCACCTGCTTCCACAAGGCGGTATCGAGCTCGCGCACCCTGGGCATATCCGAGGCGTAGCACCAGGCGCACGCGTTCTGGCAGCCCGAGCCGCCCATGGATGAGATCATGAGATCCACGCGGGCAGGCGCCCGCCACTCGGCCTCGGCCATAACGCGCCCGGGGACACCGCGCTCGCTGGGGCACGCGCCGCGTGAAAGCTCCACGATGAGCCCGTACAGGTAGTCGATGTCGGCCTCTATCTCGGCCACGGGCACGCGCGGATACAGCTGGTGCACCCGGCGCGCAGTTTCGCGCTTGACGCCGAGCCAGGTTTCCTCCGATACCTCGCTGCCCGGCCGCGTGCGCTCGTGGGCAACCTCTATGAGGGCCTGCACCATGTCGGCGCTGCTCTCGTCCAGGAGCAGGAGCTGGCTGCCGTTGATCCAGAGCAGGTTTCTGGGGCGCCTCGTGAGGGCGGCCAACACCGGCCCGCCCGCCCGCCTGAGGTGGAGGCGGATCACCCCTGGTCCCTCTGGGTCTATGGTCACGTGGAACATCCCGGGGTCCCTGAAGAACCGGCGAGGTCTCGCTGTCAACTGTGCTCCTCCTTTCATCCTCTCCGAAAGGCACGGCTTTGCGACTAAGTGAGAGTGCGTTAATTCTTGTCCGTTTTCCAGTAGTTGCTGGGTTGCCGGTGACTCAGGGAGAGAGTGCAACACCGGCAACCCCTCCAAAAGTCGGGAGCATTTCTGCACCTTCACTTAGGCGCTTGTGTGGGCTTGCGCCGGTGCCGCGCCAAAAGGGCAGTCCTGACTCGCTGCAGGCCGGTCGGGGTGGCAGATGCCACGCTCACAGAATCAGAATGACGCAATGAGCGCCGCTCGTCAAGGGCGAGTCAGGAGAGGGAGGTGTGATCCCAGGGAGGTGCAGGATTTTCAGGCGCGGCAAGGAAAACATAATACCAGGTGGCAATCTCGGTGGCCTC
>JBFMCJ010000118.1 GCA_040754675.1 Bacillota bacterium | reverse complement strand
TACCGCCCCGGGCAGCTTGAGCCACAACAGCGCCTGCCGCTTCGACGCCCCCAGCGCCGTAAACAGGCGCATCATGTCGGGGTCGGGTCGCAGGCCGTCTAGCACGTTCACGGCAACGGGAAAGAACGTGATGACCGATGCCATCACCACCTTGGATCCCCAGCCGTACCCGAACCACAGCACCAGAAGCGGCGCCACAGCGAAGACCGGCACCGCCTGGGAAGCCACCAGCCACGGGAGAAGCGCCTGCCGCGCCGCCGGCCAGGCGTCCATGACCAGCGCCAGAGCGAACCCGGCTGCTGAACCCACCAGAAAGCCCAGCAGTACCTCGCCGGCCGTAACGGCCGCATGGCCCAGCACGAGGCCGCCTCGAATCCCCACCTCCGCCGCGATGCGGCTTGGAGCCGGCAGAAGGTAGGGCGGCAGCCCCCGGAGGCGGACGACGAGTTCCCACAGCGCGATGGCGGCGGCCAGCAGCGCCAGTGGCCGCACCAAAGCGGGCGCCGAGGCGCGGCGCGCCGGTTCAGGGCCGGGGTGGGATCCGGGCATCAAGCGCTTCACGCCCACCTTTCAGCAGTTCCACGACCCGCTCTTCCGTGGCTGCCGCGGCCGGAAGCTCCGCCAGCACCCGGGCCGGACGGTGACCGAGCACGATAACCCGGTCGGCCAGGCGCCGGGCGTCGTTGACGTCGTGGGTGACCATCAGCGTGGGCTGGCCCTGCCAGGTGGCGCGGAAGAGTTCGTAGAGCTCCCGGCGGGTCAGCGCGTCCACCGACGAGAAGGGCTCGTCGAGAAGCCAGAGTTCACCGCCGCCAAGGATGGTGCGGGCCAGCGCCACCCGCTGGCGCATGCCGCCCGACAGTTCGGCCGGGCGGGCGCGCTCGAAGCCGGCCAGCCCCAGGCGCAGGAAAATGGCAGGGGCCATCTTCCGGGCCTCAAGGAGGCGGCTCCGCACCTGCGCGGCTAGAAGGGCGTTATCGAGAGCGCTGCGCCAGGGCAGGAGGAGGTCCTTTTGCTGCATGTAGGCGACCCGGCCGCGCAGGTGAGGAACCGACACGCCATCCCACGTGAGCAAGCCGGCGTCCGCAGGCGTGACGCCCGCGAGGATGTCCAGGAGCGTGGTCTTGCCGCACCCGCTCGGGCCGACCACGGCGACGATCTCGCCGGGAGCGACGGTGAGCGAAACCGCGTCGAGAACCCGCAGCTCGCCGAAGCGCTTGGTAAGGCCGGCGACGACGAGCCCGCAGCGCGGGCGTTGCGCCCGCCAGCCGGGCAGATCCGCAGTGATGGCCGAAGCGGTAAGGTCGGACACGTGACGCCCTCCCTACGCCGGCATGACCCGGATCAGGTTCGAGGGGTCTGCGGCCTTACGCCGCACTCTCAGCGCCGATGCGGGCGCTCCCCCGGCGTCCTGACGACGTATGAATACGCCACCCCTGGTGAATTGTCAAGCGCCCGACCGAACCTCTGTTGGCGTCAAGGGCGGCATCGGTCGGATGCTAGCCGGCCGTGGCGGCCCGGCGTAAACGCCGACAGCTTCGTGGTAAAAGAGCAAGATGGGGAGCTTTTGGTGTTCGTAGCGGACGTGCTGGGTCACGGTGCGGAAGCGGCAGAAGTAGCCCGGCTGCTTAAGGGGTTGGTGCTCCAGGGTATCGAGCTGCCGCCAGACGTCCTGGTGGAATGGCTGCACCGAAGCTTGCGGTATACCCGTGGTGCCTGCTTGCTGGCGCTGAGGGTGGGAGCGGGAGGGCGCCAGCTTCATTGGGCGGGAGCGGGCAACGTGAGAGCGCGCCTCTGGCATGCAGGGGCTCCGAAGGGGATTCCGCTCCTGATCCCGTCGGGCATCGTGGGATACAACCTCCGACGGATTCAGGCCTCTACCGCCGAGGTCACACCCCCGGCTTGCCTGGCCGTAGCCACGGACGGCCTCGCGGATGAGGCATTAGAGCAAGAGCCGTACGATGCCGGAGGCCTCCTGCAGCGCTTTGCCCGTCCACACGACGACGCCACTGTCCTGGTCGTTCGTTGGGACTGACGGCCTGCAACCAGCACTGCCACAAGGGTCTCCCTCCGCGCTGCGCGCTGTGCAGCCGGGTGACCTGGACGGCGCCGTCGCGGGCCAGGGTGTGAACGGCTGGCGGGGTCACCAAAGCCCCAGCGAGGCTTGACAGCTGCACTTCGGCCAGGTGGTCTGGACGTGTTCAGGTGCGGATGGTATGATTACCGTCAGAATCCCAGCGACCCAGGGGCTGGGCGTGCGTCGTGACATGAGACGGGGGTGGCGTCGCCGCCCATGAACAGTCCCGGGCTTGGCATCCGTGAAGCGAGGGCCCGGCCGTGAGTGCGAACGCACCGGTTGCCGTCGAGGCCGCTCCCGCGTACCCGGCCCGGTGGCTGCGGGGCGCTGGCTTCATCGCCGTCAGGGTGCTCAAGGCCCTTCTCACCGTCGCCGTCGTCGTCACGCTCACGTTCTTCATGATACGCCTCATGCCGGGTAACCCCATCGACGTCTACATCCATCAGCTCATTGCCCAGTATGGGATCCCGCTCGCCGAAGCCCGTAACCTGGCGGCGGCGCTCTTCTCGCTGGATTTGAACGAGCCGCTCTGGCGCCAGTACCTGCGGTTCCTCGGCAACCTTACCCAGGGCGACCTCGGGATGTCTTTCCTGTCGCCGGGAACGCCCGTCAGCACCATGATCGGCCGGTTCCTGCCGTGGACCATCTTCAGCGTAGGAACCGGGCTCTTGCTGAGCTTTTCGCTGGGCGTGGGGCTGGGCATGGTGCTGGCGTACCGGCGGGGCTCGTGGTTCGACCAGGCGCTGTCGGCCCTCGGCTCCGTGTTCAGTTCCGTGCCCAACTATCTGGTGGCGATGCTCATCCTGGTGCTGTTCGGCGTGCAGTGGCCGCTGCTGCCCATCCACCAGATGCGCGGCGTGCTCTCGCCGGGCATGCGGCCGTCCCTTTCGTTTGAGTTCTTTGCCGACGTGCTCTACCACGCCGCGCTGCCGGTAGCCACCTACGTCATCACGACCGTGGGCTACTGGATGCTGACGATGAAAAACAGCACCCTGAGCACCCTTGAGGAGGACTACGTCACGGTCGCACGGGCCCGCGGGCTTTCCGACCGGCGGATCGTAACCGCTTACGTAGGCCGAAACGCATCGCTTCCGCTGTTCACGCAGCTCACCATCACCGCTGGCTTCGTGGTGGGCGGGTCGCTGCTCATCGAATCCATCTTTGTTTACCAGGGCATCGGGCTTCTGCTCATCAACAGCATCAACCAGCGCGACTATCCGGTCATGCAGGGGGTCTTCCTGCTGATTACGGTGAGCGTCATCCTGGCCAATTTGCTGACAGACCTCGTTTACGCCCGCATCGACCCGAGAATCCGGTTGCAGGGGAGCGCGTAGCGCGATGGCCGCGCAGGCACTTGCCGCCCGCCGCCTGGGCCGCTTCGGGCTCGTGCTCCGCTCCTCTTCGGGCCGAGTGGGGCTCGCCGGGGTCGTCTTCTTCATTCTGCTGGTCACAGCCGGGCCACTGGTCGTACCGCTCGACACGAAGGCGGACATCTCGGCTATCTACCAGCCTCCTTCGCTTCAGCATCCTCTCGGCACCGACCACCAGGGCCGCGACATCTTCTCCCAGATCGTCCATGGCGGGCGGGGCCTTCTCTACGTGGCGGCACTGGCCGGCCTCCTGTCCACTTTCGTGGCGGTGACGCTCGGTTCGCTGAGCGCCTATATTGGCGGCCGGTTCGACTCGCTTATGATGGCCGTGACCGACGTGGTGCTGACGATCCCGCAGTTTCCGCTCCTGGCCGTGCTGAGCGGGTTCATCCGGCTCACGAGCCAGACGGCCCTGGCGGCCATCATCGGCCTTTTGTCCTGGCCCATGCTGCTTCGGGCCGTGAGGGCCCAGGTGCTTTCGCTCAAGGAGCGGGAGTTCATCGAGGCGGCGAGAGCCCTCGGCCTCGGCACCGGGTACATCGTCTTCGCCGAGGTGCTGCCCAACATGCTGGGCTACATCGTGATCAACCTCATCTTCGCCATGACCTCGGCGATGTACTCGCAGGTGGGGCTCATATTCCTTGGCCTCGTGCCTCTTTCGGGGAACAACTGGGCCGTCATGATCAACCTGGCGTGGGTGCGGGGCGCTATCTTCTTCCGGGACAGCCTGTGTTACATCATGTCGCCCATCGCCGCCATCGCGCTTTTCCAGCTCTGCCTCGTCTGGCTGTCGCGCGCTCTCGAAGAAGTCTATAACCCCAGGCTCGGGCGAGGGGTCTAGTGAACAAGGGGTGCGGGGCCTTGCAGGGGCGGTCGGATTCCGGGCCCGGTCGGACAATTACGGTACTGCAGGTCGAGGGTCTGAGCGTCGAATACGCGACGTCCTCCGGCCCCCTGCGGGCCGTGGAAGGTGCCAGCTTCCGGCTGCATGCGGGCGAAACCCTGGTCATCGTCGGCGAGAGCGGATGCGGAAAAACAACGCTGGCATTGGGGATTCTTCGGCTGCTGCCTCGGTCGGCCAGCGTGACGGGAGGCTCGGTGCGGTTTTTCTTCGACGGCCGGGCCGTTGAGGTCACCCGACTGGCCGACCACGATCTGCGGGAGGTTCGCTGGAGGGTGGCGGCCGTGGTGTTCCAATCGGCGCTCAATGCGTTCAACCCGCTGCTTCGAATCCGCGACCACTTCCTCGAGACGGCGGCTGCCCACGGTATGAGGTATCGCCGCGGTGTGCTCGGCAAGGCGCGCAAACTTCTCGAGATGGTCCAGCTGGAGGCAGACCGCGTGCTCCAGGCCTACCCACACGAACTGAGCGGCGGGATGCGCCAGCGGGCGCTCCTGGCGCTCGCCCTGTTGCTCGACCCGAAGGTCCTGATCCTGGACGAACCGGCTACGGCGCTCGATATTCTCACACAGCGCAGCATCATCGCGCTCCTGCGCTCCCTCAAGGAACGGCTGGGCCTGACGCTTCTGCTCATCTCTCACGACCTGTCCCTGGCCGCCGAACTCGCCGACCGGGTCGTCACCATGTACGCGGGCCGCATCGTCGAGGTGGGGCCGGTGGACGAAGTGTTCTACCGGCCATCCCATCCCTACACGCTGGCGCTGCTGGAGTCCGTGCCACGGCTGCGGGGTGAGTTGCACGAGCTGCGCGTCCTGCCGGGCGCGCCGCCAAGCCTGGTGGCTCCGCCGGCCGGATGCGCGTTTGCCGCTCGCTGTCCCATCGCACGGGACATCTGCTTCCGGAGCGTGCCGGAGCTGCGCGCCCTGTCCGGAGGGCGCATGAGCGCATGCCACTTCGCGGAGTCCCAGCTGGAAGCCGTCGCTGCCGGGGAGCGTGAACCCCTTGCCGGTGAGCGTTGACGGTGCCCTCGTCGGGCTGGACGGCGTCTCCAGGGCGTTCAGCGTAGCCGGGCGACAGGTATGGGCCGTGCGGGACGTCTCGATGGAGGTCGGCCCCGGCGAGACGTTTTGCGTGGTCGGTGAGAGCGGGTGCGGCAAGACCACCACCGGGCGGATCCTGGCCGGTCTCATGCGGCCAACACTCGGGCGGGTTCATTTCCGGGGAAAAGACCTGTGGCGGCTGCCTCGCGGGGAGTTTGCCGAGTTCCGGCGCAGCGTGCAGATCGTTCACCAGAACCCTTATGCATCCCTGAACCCTCTCCACACCGTGGAGCGCATCCTCTCGGCCCCGTTGCTGCGGTACCACCCCGAACTGGGCCGCCAGGGTGCTCGCGGGCGCGCAGCCGAGCTGCTGGGCCTGGTGGGCCTGACCCCGCCGGAGGAGTTTCTCGGAAAGCTGCCCCACCAGCTGAGCGGGGGCCAGCGCCAGCGGATAAGCATTGCCCGGGCCATGACTGTGGATCCATCCGTGGTGGTGGCCGACGAGCCGGTCTCCATGGTCGACGTGAGCCTGCGGGCCGGCATTCTACGGGTTCTCGAACGGTTGCGAGATGAGGTAGGGGTGGGGTTCCTGTTCATCACGCACGACCTGGCCGTTGCCCGGTACTTCGGCCGGCGGGGCCGGATCGGTGTGATGTACCTCGGGCGGCTGGTCGAAGTCGGCCCCACGGAAGCCGTGGTGTCGAACCCGTCCCACCCCTACACGCGAATTCTGCTTTCGGCCGTTGCCGAGCCCGATCCCAGGGGAACCCGCACGCAGCAGCGCATTGCACCAAGGAGCCTGGACGTACCGAGCCTGCTTCGGGTCCCGGGGGGATGCGCGTTTCACCCGCGGTGCCCGTGGTACGAGCCGGAGGTCTGCGACAAGCGCTTCCCCGAGCTCCGCCAGCTCGAGATCGGCCGCAAAGTGGCCTGTCACCTGGTTGACGAAAGGGGGGAACTGCCGAATAACCCATGAGCCCCCGGCTGGGCCGGCTCGCCTTCCAACTAGGGGTATGGCTCGGGCTGCTTTCGGCGGTTGCGGTCGTGCTGGCTCCGCCCGGCAGCGCCGAGCGGCTCGTGGCCGTAGCGGCGCTGGGGGTCAGCGTGGTGTTCGTGGCGGTCGTTGCGGTCGTGGTACGCAGGTCCGGATGAACACGGGGTGCGTGGCGCGGTTGTGCGCCGAGCAAGCAGGTCCGTTGACACGCAGAAAGGGGGCAGGGGAGATGTCCCGCGGAGGATCGGGCGTAGGTTGGGTGGTAGCAGCGTGGTTGCTGGCTGTGGGGCTCGCGGCTGCCACGCCGGCGGCGGCACTGGCCGCCTCAGAGTTTCACGGTGCGTGGCCGTACGTCGTACCGCCGGCCGGGCATTTCAACACTTACGTTCCCAACAATCTCGGTATGGGCATCTACCAGCAGCTCATGGAAGAGCCCCTGGCCTTTTACTACTGGGACAGCGGCACCTATGAGCCCGTACTGGCCACTCAGTGGCGGATGGTGCCGCCCGACCGGTTCGAGGTGAAACTCAGGCAGGGCGCGCGGTTCAGTGACGGTACGCCCTTTGACGCCGACGACGTGATCGCCACGTTTACCGTGGGTCGGCTGTTCAACTGGGTCGTATGGAGATACCTTGATCGGATCGAAAAGGTGGACGCTTACACCCTGGTGTTCCACATGAAGGATCCGTCCACGGTCATTCCCCGGTACGTACTGCGTGAACCTATCCGCTCTGACTCGGTCTACGGCACGTGGGCCAAGCGCATTGCCGAACTCGTTGCTCAGGGGAAGGGGCCCGATTCGGATCAATGGAAGCAGTTGCGGGTGGAGTTTGAAAGCTTCCGGCCAGCGGCCGTGGTGGGGACCGGGCCTTTTGCGATCGACACGCGCAGCATCTCGGAATCGCAGATCACCCTCCTCAAGGTGCCGACGGCCTGGGCCGCTTCGCGAGTGAAGTTCGACCGCGTCGTCCTGTACAACGGCGAGACGCCGCAGATCACGCCTCTCGTTCTTGCCAGACAGGTCGACTACGCAACCCACGGGTTCCCGCCGGCGACCGAGCGGCGCATGGTGGAGGAGAAGATCCGAATCGTGCGGCCGCCTCTTTACACCGGGCCGGCCATCTTTTTCAACAACAACGTGTATCCGCTGAACCGCCTCGAGGTGCGCCAGGCCGTTGCCATGGCCATCAACCGTGACGAGAACGCCCGCGTCTCGCTGGGCGACTCCGCGAAGCCCCAGAAGTACATGGCCGGATTCAGCGACAACCTCGTGCCTCTCTGGCTGACCGAGCCGCAGCAGGAGCGGCTCAACCCGTATCCGTACGACCCCGAGAAGGCCGCGGCGTTGCTCAGATCCATCGGGTTCCGCAAGGGGCCGGACGGCGTCTGGGTCACGGACCGGGGCCAGCCCATGGAGTTCGAGCTGAGCGTGCCGGCCGAGTACGCCGACTGGTCCGCAGCCGCCGAAAACGCAGCCGAGCAGCTCAGCCGCTTCGGCATCAAGGTGACCGTCCGGGCCGTCACCTTTACTCAGCATCCGACGGAAGTCAACCAGGGGCGCTTCCAGATGGCCATCCGGGCCTGGGGCATTGGGAACCCGCATCCGCACTTCGCCTACGTGCAGGATCTGTTCACGCACAATTACGTGGCCGCCGCGGCTCTCGGAGCGGGGGCGGTGGCCGCTGGCCCTGGCATGAACTTCCCGCTCAAGCAGAAGACGAAGGCTCTCGGCGAGGTGGATCTGGAGCGGCTGGTGGTGGATGCGGCGTCAGGCCTTGATCTGGCGGGGCAGAAGGAGGCCGTCGCGAAGCTCGCCCTCGCGTTCAACGAACTGCTGCCGGTCGTGCCGCTTTGGGAGCGCTACGGCAACAATCCGGTTCTGGAGAACGTCCGTGTAAGCGGGTGGCCACCCGATGGCGACCCGATCTACCTCAACAGCCCGTACGTGGATCCGTTCAACATCATCCTGATTCACATGGGCAAGCTCGGGCCGGCCACGTGAGGTGGCCGAAGCCCGGCCAAGCAGAGAAGGGTGGGGCAGGGCTCGAAACCTCGCCAGGGCGGGCAAGAGCCCGCCTCACCTTTGCAAGGCCCGTAGCCTGGCGGGAGGTTGTGGGGCTCCATGGGAGCACTGAAGGTCGCTATCCTCGGGGCGGGGTTCATGGGCGAGGTTCATTTCCATGCGTGGCAGGCCCTCGCGTCGCGCGGCGTCGAAGTCGTGGCCATCGCCCGGCTCGGGGACGAGCCGAGGGCCTGGCTGGGAGACCGGCCGCCCGCTGCAGTTTACCACGGGTTTGAGAGAGCGCTCGAGGCCAGGGGCATCGACATCGTCGACATCTGCCTTCCGACTCCCTTGCATCGTCGAGCCATCGAAATGGCGGCGGCTGCCGGGAAGGCGGTGTTGTGCGAGAAGCCCCTCGCTCGAACCGCACAGGACGCGGAGGCGGCGGTCGAGACCGTGCGGCGCCACGACGTGCCCTTCATGGTCGCGCACGTCGTGCGGTTCTTTCCGGACTACCGGCTGGCCCGAGAGGTTGCCCTGCACGGCGAGATTGGACAAGCTCGTTCTGCGCGCACCTTCCGGGGCGGGGCGCTACCGGCCTGGAACACCTGGATGCGGGATGAGGCCGAAAGCGGCGGCGTCATCCTCGACATGCTCATTCACGATATCGACTTTCTGCGGTGGGTTTTCGGCCCGATAGCGCGGGTGCACGCGGTGGCAACGGCGGTAGGCGACGCCGGAGGGCAGCATGCCGCGCTGCTGATGCGGTTCAAAAACGATGCCATCGCCATGGCGGAGGGCGCCTGGAGCTATCCGCCCGGATCCCCCTTTCAGACCGAGGGGGAACTTGCCGGCACTGCCGGGCTGATCCAGTGGTCCAGCCGGGATTCGGTGGCCGTGCGGTTGTTTCGAGATGCCGAGCGGATGATCGAGGCCCGGCTGCCGGCGAGCCCGCTGGAACCCGACCCGTTCCAGCTGGAAATCGAGCACTTCCTCGATCACGTGACACAAAAGGCGCCGCTTGCCATCACACCGGAAGATGCCGCGGCCGCGGTCCGGGTGGCCGAGGCGGCGACGCGGTCGGCCCGCGAAGGCAAGCCGGTGGAGGTGAACGCATGAAAATCGGGCTGATAAGCTTCGCCCATCTCCATGCGTACTCGTATGCCTCCCAACTCAAGACCCTGCCGGGGGCCGAGTTCGGGGGCATCTATGACGAGTTACCCGCAAGGGCCAGGCTGCAGGCCGCGAAGTTTGGCGTTCCCTGGCTCGGGCGGCTCGAGGACCTGCTGGCCGCGGTGGA
>JBFMCJ010000117.1 GCA_040754675.1 Bacillota bacterium | reverse complement strand
CCGTTGCGAGACAGCTCATGGACAGGCTAGGGGGGTCTTTGTCGATCGAGGACAACCTTGCCGGCGGCACCGTCGTGACGCTGCATCCACCCCATATCTCCAATCCCCTGACTGCTGCTCGCCCGCCCGCACCCACCCCCTCCCGGGACGCTCGCCTGGCGGCCCGGGCGGCCTCTCCCCCGCCGCAGAGCCTGAGCCCCCGCCAGCAGCGTCTCGTGCTGCTCCTGGCGGACGCGGATGAAGTCGGCCCGAGCGCGGTCTCCCAGCACCTGGGGCTGAGCCTGACCACCGCCTTCCGGGAGCTGGTGGCCCTGGAGGGCATGGGCCTCGTGGCGTCGGACGGTTCGGGAAAACGCCGTCTCACGGCTGAGGGGATAGCGGCCGTCGAGCGCCTGGTTCGGGAGGAGATGGGCGCCGCGCTCCACCGCGGGTGAGGAGCGCACCTTTGACTCAACGCCGCGGGTTTCCGCCATCTCGAAAAGACCAGCGCGAGTGGCGCTCAGAAGCCCGGTCAACGGCCTGGCCGTGTCGGTCTCTCCGACGGCCAATGACCTGGAGGGCTATGCATGGGCTCGCTTTCGGAGCTATGGTACGCAACCATCTCTTTGCTGAGTGAAAAGGAAGGCATGAGCCCGGGGTTCGACGGGTGGCTTCGCGCCGCGCGCCCGCTCGGTATCGAGGGAGCCTACCTGCTTGTAGAGGTGCCCGACCCTTTCACCCGGGACTGGGCGCGGGCCCGTTACGGTGCGGCTCTCGACCAGGCGCTCTCCTCGCTGACGGGCAGGCAGTTCCGGGTGCAGCTTGTAGCGCCGGGTGAACGCGGGCAGCTTCCTCAGCCGGACCAGGCGTCCCCGACCGCGTCGCCTTCTGTGCCGGCAGCAGTGCCCCCAGAGGGCGATTCCGATCCGCCCGCCCCCTCCGGCCAGACGCTCAACCCCCGCTACACGTTCGACACTTTCGTGGTGGGCAACAGCAACCGTTTTGCTTACTCTGCCTGCCTCGGCGTGGTGGCCAACCCGGGAGGCCCTTACAATCCCCTTTTCGTATACGGCGGCGTTGGGTTGGGCAAGACGCACCTGCTCCAGGCCGTGGCCCACCAGTTCCTCCGCACGCGCTCGCACCTGCGCGTGCTCTACGTGACGACCGAGGCGTTCACCAACGACCTGGTGGACTCGCTCCAGCGCCGTAGCATGCCCGAGTTCCGCAATCGCTACCGCTCGGTCGACGTCCTGTTGCTCGACGACGTTCACTTCGCAGCGGGTAAGGAGAGCACCCAGGAGGAGTTCTTTCATACCTTCAACACGCTCTACGAGGCAGGACGCCAGATCGTGCTCTCAAGCGACCGCCCGCCGACCGAGATCCCCAAGCTCGAGGAGCGCCTGCGTTCCCGCTTTGCGTGGGGCCTGCTGGCCGATATCCAGCCTCCGGACTTCGAGACGCGCCTCGCCATCCTGCGCAAGCGCTGCGAGACGGACCACGTACCGATGCCGGACGAGGTGCTACGCTACATCGCCGAGGCGATCCGCTCCAACATCCGGGTGCTCGAGGGTGCGCTGCGCAAGGTCGCAACCGCCGCGCGCCTCGCCGGGTCACCTCCCAGCGTCCAGGTCGCCTCCGAGGCGCTTCGCGATCTCTCCGAGTCCCAGCGCCGTCCCATCACCATCGAGCGCATCCAGAACGTCGTGGGCGAGCACTTCGGGCTCTCGCCGGCGGAACTCAAAGGGAAGAGCCGCACCCGGGACGTGGCGCTGGCGCGCCAGGTCGCCATGTTCCTCGCTCGCGAGCTGACCCAGGCCTCGCTGCCCCACATCGGCGAACAGTTCGGCGGCCGGGATCACTCCACCGTGCTGCACGCGGTGGAAAAGATCCAGGCCATGAGCCGAACGGACCCGGCGCTCCGGGATCTGCTGCGCCACCTGCGCCAGCGCCTGAGCCAGTCCTGAAAACGAACGATCCTTGGGGTGTGGGAAAAACCGATGAAAAGCCACCGAAACCCGTGGAAAGCCTGTGGAAAGGACGGGCCACTTTCCACAGCCCTCACGTTTTCACCGCCTCTTTGCGGGAGTTCTCCCCGCTTTTCCACGCTTCTTCCCGCCACTTCTCCACACGACACCGGCGCCGCAACGACGGCCTCCGTCCGCCTTTCAGGGGGCTGTCCACCGCCCCTTCTATTGCTGCTTTCATCAGCTTGTTGTCGATCTGGTGGTCGTAGCCACGTGCACGCTGTCCGTCATGGGCAAAGACCGGGAGAGGTGGGGCCTTGATGCACCTGGTTTGCGTTCGTGAGGAACTCGCCCTGGCTCTCGCGCTGGCCGAGCGCGGCGCTGCGGCCAGAGAGAACGTCCCGGTACTCAGCGGCGTTCTCATCTCGGCCGGCGAGGGGCGTGCCGAACTGCGCACGACCGACCTCGAGATGAGTATCTCGGCGTCGGTGAACGCTCGGGTCGAAGAGGCCGGGGCCCGGGTGGTGGACGCGCGCCTTTTCAGCGGGTTGGTGCGGCGCCTTGGGGCCGGGGAGGTGGACATCCGCACGGCGGGAGACGGGCGCACCGTGGAAATCCAGTCGGGCGGTGCGCGCTTTTCCCTGGTTTCCATGCCTGCCGACGACTTCCCCGACTTCCCCGAGCTGAACGACGGGTGGCGGATCCAGGTCCCCGCAGGGGTGCTGGAAAGCGCCATAGGCCAGAGCCGCTTTGCCGCCGCCAGCTCCGACCAGCGCCCGGTGCTGAGCGGAGTCCTGCTGGAAGTCGAGGGTACCCAGGTGAGGCTGGTGGCCACGGATAGCTCACGCCTCTCCTACCGGGGGCTGTCAGCCGAGAAGGTCGAACCGCTTGGCAATCCCGGGCTCTTCTCGCCTCGTGCCATCCTGCCCGCCCGGGCCCTGGAGGAGATGCAGCGGATATGCGGGTCGCTGCCGGCCGAGAGCGCCGTGGAGATGCTGGTCGGCGAGCGGCTGGCGGCCCTGCGTTCCCCCTCGGCCGCCCTTGTCACGCGGCTCATCGAGGGCAACTTCCCCCCGTATCAGCAGGTTTTTCTCGAAGATCTGCCCCGGCGGGTACGATTTAAGCGACAGCCCCTCTTGGAGGCCATTCAGCGGGCCGCGCTGCTGAGCCGGCGCGGGCCTGCGGTGGTGCAGATCCAGGTGGAGGACGGGCAGGTCGTCCTGCGCAGCACCGAGGCCGACGTGGGTGAGGGCGAAGAGTCGGTGGAGGCGGCGGTGGAGGGCCCGCCGTTCCAGGTGGCCTACCAGGCACGGTTCCTCGAGGACGTGCTCAAGGCCTTCGACAGCGAGGAGATCCTTCTCGAACTCGGGGATCCCACGCGGCAGGGCACGGTGAAGGTGCCAGGCGACGCCGGCTACCGCTATATCGTGATGCCCGTCCGGCTCGGTTAGAAGCCGGGTTTCGGCCAGGAAGGGAGCTCTCGGCGTGGCAGCGGTCCCGGTCAGCATCAAGATCGAACCCATCGAGCTTCAGCAGTTCCTGAAGCTGAGCGGGGCCGCGCGTACCGGTGGCGAGGCCAAGCTCCTGGTGGCCCAGGGCCTCGTCAAGGTCAATGGGCGCAGGGAACTGCACCGCAGCCGCAAGCTTCACCCGGGCGACGAGGTGGAAGTGGTGGGGCGGGGGCAGTTCGTGGTCATCGCACGGCTGGGTTAGCGTGCGCCTCGCGCGACTGCGGCTTGCCGGATTCCGCAACTACGCGCAGGCCGAACTGCAACCGGGCGGCGGCCTCAACCTGATCGCCGGCGCCAATGCGCAGGGCAAGACCAACCTGCTCGAGGCCATTTGGGTGCTGAGCGGGGCCCGTTCCCTGCGGGCGGCGGACCAGGGGCAGTTGGTGCTTTTCGGCCGGGCGGCGGCCAGCGTCGAGGCGGCCTTGCACATGGACGCCTCCGGTTCGCAGCGGGACCTTCGCTTGGTGCTGCACCGGAGCGGCCGGAGGGCGTTCTTCGTAAACGGCAAGGCCGTCCGGCGCTTCGCTGGCGTGGTGGGAAGCCTGGCCGTGCTGTGGTTCTCTCCCGACGAGGTGGACGTCGTGAGAGGCGCGCCGGCGCAGCGCCGGAGGTTCTTGGACGTCACCCTGGCGCAGGTGGACGCCGTCTACCGCGATGCGCTCCTGCGCTACACGCGCATCGTCTCCCAGCGAAACCACCTGCTTCGCGGTGCTCGCGACAGAGCGGCGGGCGAGTCGGCTCCCGTGCTCCTGGACGCCTGGGACCAGCAGCTGGCCGAGGTGGGGGGCGAACTGACGGAGCGCCGCCAGGAGCTGGTGCGGGAGCTCGAACGGCGGGCCGCCGGGACGCAGGACGAGATGACCGGGGGCGGCGAGGCGCTCAAGCTCCGCTACCGCTCCACGGCGAACGGGCCCGGGGCCGGCGGAGGGGAGCCCGGCGGGCCCGGGGAGGCCGCAGAGCGCCTTCTGGCGCGGCTTCGCGCCCTGCGCCCCGCCGAGCTCGCCAGGGGGGCCACCCTTGCCGGGCCGCACCGGGACGACCTGGAGATCCGCCTGGGCGACACCGACCTGCGCTACTTCGGCTCCAGGGGACAGCAGCGCACGGCCGCGGTCAGCCTGTTCGTGGCCGCGTGGGGCTGGATGAAACAACGTATCGGCGAGCCGCCGGTGCTGCTCCTGGACGACGTGGCCTCCGAGCTGGACGAGGGCCGGCGGCGGAGGCTCTTTGCCGTATTGCCCCGTGAGGCGCAGATCTTCCTCACCGGCACCGACGCCGAAGCCCTGGCAGCGGCCGCGCGGGGCCACGGGGAGGTT
This sequence comes from Bacillota bacterium, assembly GCA_040754675.1. Taxonomy (NCBI): domain Bacteria; kingdom Bacillati; phylum Bacillota; species Bacillota bacterium. Next base: position 4,932 of record JBFMCJ010000117.1, on the reverse strand, counting down.
CGGGTGTGGAGGGTTTCGGCGGGACGGCTGGAAGTTGTTCCGGGCTCGTGAAAAGGGCGGGTCCTTGGGGGCCGGGAAGGGGCGGATGTTCGCTTTGTACGTGCATCTCGGAGGCGACGTCGTCGTCAGGGCCCGGGACGTGGTGGCCATCGTGGATCTCGCCGCCATGCAAAGGCGCGGGCTCTCCGTCGACCAGATCGTGAGAGGGGGCGACCACGCCGGCGGAGTCACCGTGGTCGGGGATGGCGTGGGGACGTCACTGGTCGTCACGGCTTACGGCATCTACGTCTCGCCCATCTCCCCGCTCACCCTTCGGAGGCGGGCGGCCACTCCGTGGGCAACCGAGCGCGAGGAGGGCGGGATAGCGGTCCTATCGGGGAGATCCCGGCGGCGGACGGCTCGCAGGCGGCGTCGAAGCCTTTGACAGAAGGGCGCGGGTATAATTAAGCTGGAGTTCGCGGTTTTTGCTGGGTAGAGGAGGCCTTTACGTTTGACCCCCGCTCGAAAGAACGAAAAGCTGGCCAGCGCGACCCCGTATGGAGCCGAGCAGATTCAGGTGCTGGAAGGGCTGGAGGCCGTCCGCCGCCGGCCCGGCATGTACATTGGCAGCACCGACGAACACGGGCTGCACCACCTCGCCTACGAGGTGGTCGATAACAGCATTGACGAGGCCATGAACGGCTTCTGCACCGAGATCGACGTGCGCGTTCATCCAGACGGGTCGCTTTCCGTTGACGACAACGGCCGCGGGATTCCGGTCGAGGTTCACCCCAGGACCGGACGGCCCGCCGTGGAGACCGTCCTGACCACGCTCCACGCCGGCGGGAAGTTCGGGCAGGACGGCGGCTACAAGGTGAGCGGCGGCCTGCACGGCGTGGGTGTTTCGGTGGTCAACGCGCTCTCGGAATGGCTCGAGGTGCAGGTCAGGCTGGGTGGCAAGCTTTACCGCCAGCGCTTTTCCCGAGGTAAGCCCACGACCGAGCTCGAAGCCGTTGGGGAGACCGACGGAACGGGCACGCTGGTGCGCTTCAAGCCCGATCCTGAAATCTTCGAAACGACTGAATTTGACGACGAAACAATCCTCCAGCGCCTCCGAAATCTGGCTTTTTTGAATGCTGGGTTGATGCTGCGGTTTACGGACGAGCGGACGGGCCGGTCCGAGTCGTTCCACTACGAGGGCGGAATCGTCGAATTCGTCCGCTACCTCAACCGCAACAAGGATCCCCTGCATCCCAGCGTCATCTACGCCAACCGGGAGATCGGCGGGACCATCATTGAACTCGCCCTTCAGTACAACACCGGCTACCTGGAGACCGTCATCACCTTTGCCAACAACATCCACACCACAGAGGGCGGGACCCACCTGGCCGGCTTCCGGTCGGCCCTCACCCGCACGCTCAACGATGCGGCGCGCAAGCTCGGCATGCTGAAAGAGGGCCAGGATAACCTGACCGGCGACGACGTGCGGGAGGGCCTCGCGGCCGTCGTCAGCGTCAAGCTCCGCGAGCCGCAGTTCGAGGGCCAGACCAAGACCAAGCTTGGCAACAGCGAGGTCAAAGGCCAGGTGGACTCGGTGGCCGGAGAGGCCATCAGCCTGTTCCTCGAGGAGCATCCCCAGGAGGCCCGCCGCATCCTCGAGAAGTGCATCACGGCCGCGCGGGCCCGCGAGGCGGCCCGTAAAGCCCGGGAGCTCACCCGCCGCAAGAGCGCCCTGGAGAGCACCGGGCTTCCTGGGAAACTCGCCGACTGCATCCTGACCGACCCGGAGGAGTGTGAGCTTTTCCTGGTGGAGGGCGACTCGGCCGGCGGCACCGCGAAGCAGGGCCGGGACAGGCGCTTTCAGGCCATCATGCCGCTGCGGGGCAAGATCCTCAACGTCGAAAAGGCCGGAATGGAGAAAATCCTGTCCAATCTTGAGATTCGCGCCATGATCACGGCACTCGGCACCGGCGTCGGGGATGAGTTCGACATTTCCAGGGCCCGGTACGGACGCATCATCCTGATGACCGATGCCGACGTGGACGGAGCGCACATCCGCACGCTGCTGCTGACGTTCTTCTACCGCTACACCCGCGAGCTCATCGAACAGGGCCGGGTCTACATCGCCATGCCACCCCTCTACCGGGTTCGCAAGGGCAAGAAGGAGCACTACTGCTACTCGGACGCGGAACTGGAGAGGCTGTTGAAACAGCTCGGCTCGAACGCCGTGGAGATCCAGCGCTACAAGGGTCTCGGCGAGATGAACGCCGAGCAGCTCTGGGAGACGACCATGAACCCGGAGACCCGATCGATTCTCCGGGTCACGCTGGAGGACGCGGTCGCCGCCGACGAGATCTTCACCATCCTGATGGGCGAGCAGGTGGAGCCGCGCCGCCGCTTCATCCAGGATCACGCCCGCGAGGTGCGCAACCTGGACGTTTAAGGGGCCGACGCTTTTGCCTTGGCGCCGGCAAGAGACGGGCGTTGACGCCTCTCGTACCGGTTTGAAGGGAACTGGAAGATGGCAGTTGATCGCATCGGCAAAGTGATCCCCATCGAACTTGAGGACGAGATGCGCCGGTCTTATATCGACTACGCGATGAGCGTCATCGTAGACCGCGCGCTGCCCGACGTGCGCGACGGGCTGAAGCCGGTTCAGCGGCGCATCCTGCACGTAATGAACGAACTCAACCTGCGCCCCGACCGGCCGTTCAAGAAGTCGGCCGCGGTCGTGGGCGAGGTGATGGGGAAGTATCACCCCCACGGCGATGCCCCCATCTACGAGGCCATGGTGCGTATGGCCCAGGAGTTTTCGTATCGCTACCCCCTGGTGGAAGGACATGGGAACTACGGCAGCGTCGACGGCGATCCACCGGCGGCCATGCGTTACACCGAGGCCCGCCTCTCTGCCATCGCCATGGAGATGCTGCGAGACATCGACAAGGAGACCGTCGACTTCGTCCCCAACTACGACGGCACCCAGAAGCAGCCGGTGGTGCTGCCCGCGCGCATCCCGAACCTGCTCGTCAACGGCGCATCCGGCATCGCGGTGGGCATGGCCACCAACATCCCGCCACACAACCTGGGCGAGATCATCGATGCCGTGGTGCTCCTCATCGACCGGCCCGACGCCTCCGACGAGGAGCTCCTCAAGGTCGTGAAGGGCCCCGACTTTCCCACGGGCGGCATCATCATGGGCACCGGCGGCATCCGCCAGGCCTACCTGACCGGCCGGGGCCACATCCGGGTGCGGGCGAAGCTCACCACCGAGCCGATGGGCGGCGGGCGCATGCGCATCGTGGTGACGGAACTGCCCTACATGGTCAACAAGGCCGCGCTCATCGCCAAGATCGCCGACCTCGTGCGGGAAAAGCGCATCGACGGCATCACGGAGCTGCGCGACGAGTCGGACCGGGAAGGCCTGCGGATCGCCATCGAACTGCGCCGGGACGCCCAGCCGCAGGTCGTCATCAACCGGCTCTTCAAGCACACCCAGCTCGAAGAGACCTTCGGCGTCATCATGCTGGCGCTGGTGGACGGCACGCCCCAGGTGCTGAGCCTGCGGGAGGCGCTACGCCAGTATCTGGATTTCCAGGTCGAGGTCGTCACCCGCCGCACCAGGTTCGACCTGGAACGGGCCCGGGAGCGGCTGCACATCGTCGAGGGGTTGCGGATCGCTCTCGACCACATCGACGAGGTCATCCAGCTCATCCGCTCGGCGAAGGACGAGGCCACGGCGCGCCAGGGCCTCATGGAACGCTTTGGGCTCACCGAGCGCCAGGCGAACGCCATCCTCGAGATGCAGCTCCGCCGCCTGACCGGCCTGGAGCGCAGCAAGCTCGACCAGGAGCACGCCGAACTCGCCAGGACCATCGAGCGCCTCACCGCCATCCTGGGGGACATCGACCAGGTGTACCGGGTGATCAAACAGGAGCTGCTGGAGCTGCGGCGGCGTTTTGCCGACGCCCGGCGAACGCAGATCGCGCAAGAGCAGCCGGAGGTCACCGAGGACGACCTGGTGGCCCTCGAAGACATCGTCATCACCCTGACCCACAACGGGTACATCAAGCGCCAGCCGACCTCCACGTACCGCAGCCAGCGCCGCGGCGGGCGGGGCATCTCGGCCATGGCCACACGCGACGAGGATTTCGCCGAGCACCTGTTCATCGCCACGACCCACACCTGGGTGCTGCTGTTCACGGACATGGGCCGGGTGTATCACCTGAAAGGCAGAGAAATCCCAGAGGCATCGCGGGGAGCCAGGGGCACCTCGATCTACAACCTCCTCGCCATGTCCACGGACGAGTCGGTGGCGGCGGCCATTGCCGTCACGCGCTTCGACGAGGGCCGCTACCTCTTCATGGCCACGCGCAACGGGGTGGTCAAGAAGACGCCGCTTTCGGAGTTCGAGACCAACCGGCAGGGCATCATCGCCTGCCACCTGGACGAGGGCGACCGGCTCGTGGGCGTCCGCCTCACGGAGGGCGAGCACGAGATCCTGCTGGTGACCCGGTCCGGCCAGGCGGTGCGCTTCTCGGAGGACGAGGTGCGGCCGATGGGCCGGTCGGCCAGGGGCGTCATCGGGATCCGCCTCGCCCCCGGCGACCGGGTGGTGGCCATGGACGCGGCCCGGCGGGGCGCCGACGTGCTGGTGGTCACGGAGCGCGGGTACGGCAAGCGAACGCCGGTGGAAGAGTACCGGTTGACCCGGCGCGGCGGCAAGGGCGTGCGCGCCATCGGCGAGAGCACCAGAAACGGCCCGGTGGTCGGCACGCGGGTGGTCGAAGAGGGCGACGAGGTCATGCTCATCTCGGCCCGCGGGGTCATGATCCGGCTCAACGTCTCCGACGTCTCGCGCCAGGGCCGGACGGCCCGCGGGGTTTTGCTCATGCGGCTCGATCCGGGCGACACGGTATCGGCGCTGGGCCAGATCGCGGCGACGAAGGACGGGGC
>JBFMCJ010000116.1 GCA_040754675.1 Bacillota bacterium | reverse complement strand
GCGGGGGGGGGGCCGGCGCGGCGGTGATGGCGGCCGCCGCACGGGCGGTGCTGGGGCCAGGAGCGGTCGCGGCGGGCGCCCTTCGTGGCGCAGTCGTTGGGCTGTTCCTCGATAGCCTGCTCGGGGCCACCCTGCAGGCTCGCTATCGGTGCGAGAGCTGTGGCACCTACGTGGAGGTGCCGCGGCGCCACCGGTCCCGCTGCCCGGGGCCAATCGTGCATGAGGGCGGGCTTGCATGGCTGGACAACGACGGGGTCAACGCGGCGGCGGGCCTGGCCGGAGGGCTGGTGGCTGCCCTTACGGCCGGCCTGATAGGCACGGTCGGTTAACGGGACGGGCTTGGCTTTAGCAGCTGGCGTACCTGCGCGAGGTTCACGTACGGTGCCTGGAGCCTCACCAGGGCAGGAGTTTCGAGGCGTGCCAGCATATCGCCGGGCGCCGTCAGCGTCTGGGCACCCGGCGCATCCAGCACCACCTCGGAACTCTTGCGGTCGCCCACTTTGAGCGCCACACGAGCCGTGAAGTTGTTCTTGATCTGTCCGGAGATGACCGTGCTGTCGGGACGCTGCGTGGCCAGGATCAGGTGGATGGCGGCAGCACGACCCTTGCGGGCGATCTCGCCCACGGCCTTCTCGAACGTTTCGCGGTCGCGTCTGGATCCCGAAACCAGGTCGGCGAACTCGTCGACAATGCAGACGAGGTGCGGCATCACGTCCGGCGAGGCGCGCCGGGCGGAGCCAAGCCACTCCTCGCGGCTCTGAACGCCGGCGTCGTGCAGGCGCCGGTACCTCCCGTTCATCTCCTCGATGACCCCCTCCAGGGTCCCGAGCACCTGATCCGGCTCGGTCACGGGCGGGTAGAACAGGTAAGGGGAATCCTGCAGGGTGCCGAACGTCACCTGTTTGGGGTCGATGAGGACGAATTGGACCTCGCCGGGCGAGTACCGGGCCGCCAGCGCGGCCACCAGGGCCAGGAGCAGGGTGCTCTTGCCGCTTCCTGTGCCGCCGGCCACTAGGAGGTGCACCGTGGCGGGATCGCCCAGGTCGAGCATCCGAACACAGCTGCCGATTCCGACGCCAAGCGGTAGCCGCAGCCGGCCTGGATGCGGGTCGGGTTCGACCTTTGACAGGAGACGTCCCAGGGGCACGGCGATCGGCCTGGGCCTGGCCACGTCCACGGCGATGGCGTTCGGTTCGGCGTTCACCATCGGCTCAACGGGGAGGCCAAGACGCACCTTGAGGTCCTCCGCGTGCAACCTGATGCGCCGGATGGTGGTCTCGGACCTGGGCTCCAGCAGGTACCTGACGACAGAAGGCCCGCTCTGAACGCCCGTGACGCTCACACTGCACCGGAACTCGCCCAGAACCCGCTCGAGGGCGGCCCGATCCACGGGCAGCTCACAAGAGCCTGTCCATTCGCCGCTCACAGCCGGGGCCGGGCTGCCGCTGGCCGCCGCCTCGCCGGGGCCGGTCGGGGCCAGCGCCGAGGGTCGGGCCCTCGCCCCTCCCGCATCCACCGCAAACACGTCCGGGCAGGGCGGGTGGTAAGGACAGCGCTCGCACAGGCCCGGCAGGCGGGTCGGGGGCGGAGGCGGCGACGGCGAGCGCCACCTGGCCCACCGGCTCAGTTCCGCAAGAAACGGATGGAGCTTTTCCTGAAGCGTCTGCGCCACCGCTGCACCATCGAAGCGGCGTTCCACGAGGGAGGGGGAAAGGTAGACCAGCACAGGCTCTGCCGCAATCCCCCGGCCCTCGAGAAGCCACTGGTACAGCGCCACCTGGAACAGGTCAAGAGGTTCGTCCGGCGGCGGGTACGTCTTGAAGTCCACCACCAACTGCCGGCCCCTCGCGTCCCGCACCAGCAGGTCGGCGGCCCCCGTCACTTTCAGCTGCAAGCCGGCGCCGGGCCGCACCACCCTCTCCAGGGGGACCTCCGAGGCGATCAGGCCGGCGCGGACGCACTCGGCCAGCCCACGCTGGGTGCCCGCGTGGCGGTGAGCCTGAAGCGCTTGACCCACGAAGCGGACGGCGGCGGCCAGCATCTCCCACAGCCCAACGGCATCCTGTTGGGTGGCATGCGAAGCGTACTCGTCGAGCCACGGTTCATACCACCGAACCACCGCGGCATCCAGGCATACCGCCTCGAACGCTTCCGGGCCCTCCTCGAACGCCGACGCCAGGGACGCAGGCGCGTCACGCAAGGAGGCGGCGAACCCGGCCACCATCTGGTGCAGCGTCCGGCCCAGCGGGAAGGAGCGGGGAGGCGTCCCCCGCGGGGAACCGCGAACCCGGGCGCGGCGCGACAGGACGAAGTAGCGGGGGCAGCCGAGTGCCGCGACCGCCTGGCTGACCGAGAGCGTCAAAGTGCGGGCGGCGGTGCCTCCCGCGCGGCCGGACGGACGCGCCAGACGAGCACCCTCCCTCCGTCCAGAGTGGGATAGACGCGTATCCGGTCGGGATCGGAGCGCGCCGCGGACTCCACACCCGCCGCATCCACCGAGAAGCCCCGGGTCCGAAGAACCTCGGCGGCCTGCGCTGCGGCCATCACGCGACGTTCCTTCAGCACTTCGCGCAGCATACGGGTTACGGGCGAAGCGGGATCGCCGGGAACGGCAGCAACCGTTGCGCCGGCGGCGCTCTCCATGAGCCGGCGGAGCGCTTCCAGCATCTGGTCAACAGCCGTGATGCGGCCCGGGCCGTCCTCGTCCACCAGGTGGGCGAGCACCTCGTCGGGTGCCAGAGCAGTCCCCAGCGACACCACATCCCCCGAGCTGGCATCGGCGAGAAGCGACCGGATGGCCTCGAAGTAAGCCAGCGACTCGGTGTCGCACGCCACAAAGGCGCCCAGACCCGAGGTGAGGTCCCGGAGGTGGTCGAGGCCGCGCTTCCAGGTCGGCGGCACCTCGAGCCGGTGGTCCCGCAGCACGATGGCCCGGTGCCAGCGGCCCTCCCGGACGCGCCGGAGGAGGGCCTCCATCTGAGCGGCGAAACTGCGGCCGTTTTCCGTGTCCACGACCGCCACGCCAACGCGGGCGGGGCGGCCGTCTCGCTCCAGTTCGGCGGTGAACAGCGCAGGCCGCCCCTGGACGGGGCCCGGCTCGGACGTCACGCCGTGAACGGTGAAACCACCCAGCACTCGCCCCGCCCGCTGGTAGGTCTCCAGGAGCAGGCGCAGCGTTCGGGCGAGTTCCGCCCCGTCGGGGGGCGTGGCCGGAGGGGACGCGAGGTACCGGCTGACGCGGCTTTGCAGGGCACGCCGGACGTCGGCGCGCGCCAGTTGGGTCCGGTCGACCCCCTTTTGCTCCAACGGATGAGCGGCCTTGATGAGCTCCGCCCGGCCGGCGCGGCGCATCTCCTGCAGCGCCTGCCTGCAGTGCTGGAGGACCAACCGCGGCCCCGCCTGCTTGCTCAAGCCGGCGACACTCTCGAAGAACTCGGGGGTGAACGGGTAACCGGGCCAGGGCGGGCGCTCCCCCTGATAGAGGCTCAGCATCCGCACGTGGCAAAGCTGCTGCATCTCCGCCGGGGAGAGCGGCTTGAGCGGGATGCGGTGGCGGGCGAGCCGGTCAATGGTGGACTGTGGCCACTGGGACGCGTGCTGGAAGTAGACGGATTCGAGGCAACTGATGACGAGCAGGAGGTTGGGAGCTTCGTCGTGGAGTTGCGCGAGGCTCCGCCCCAGTATCACGAACCCCGGCTCCGCCGCGGCGCCGGCCAAAGACTCCACCTGGTCGAAGGCCAGTACCACCGGGCCCCATTCGGCGAGCAAATGAGCCAGCGAGATGATGGCGTGGCGCGCCTCTTCCTCGCCGAACAGAGTGTGGGTGACCCCGAGCCGGTCCAGATCGGGTCTGTCCAGGTCGGACCCCGAAAGCCAGCTGCGCGCAAGCCTCCACAGCGAGCCGTCATGAAGCCGGCTGAGTCCCTCGATCACATCCGGGTCGATGCCCGGATAGCGCCGGAACAGGCGGTCCCTGTCGAGCCGGCCGATGGCCTCCAGCACCGCGGTAAGCTGTGTGGAACCGTCGCCGCCTGGCCCCGCCAGGCCCAGCGGGTAGTCGAGGCTCGCGACAATCTGGCGGAGCACGTGCCGGTGTACGGCGCCGGGGTCTGCGAAGGGCGTCACGTAGACGAACAGGGCTGGCTGGCGAAGCCGGGCCTTGATCCGCCCCAGAAGGTGCGTTTTACCGGAACCGGGCTGGCCAAGCAGCAGAGCGGACCGGGTGCGGCGGTCCTGGCGCACCTTCTCGATTAGCTCAAGGATCTGGGAGGATGCGTCCGCGTGGATGGCCTGGACATCGAGCTCATTGAGGGGCTCCCATGGCGAGTTGACGCTGTCAAACTCGAAGGGGTCAGGGCCCGTGAGAATCCGGTAGTCGAGGGAAGACACCGCGTCCATACCCTACATTCCCCACCGGATCCAGTGGTAGAGCTGACCGGATAACGGATCCTGGAGCGACCCATCCCGGTCGGCCGGGGACAGCACGGCGGGACGGTCGTGTGCCACCAGCACGATCTCCCGCTGCGCCGCGAGCTGCAGCACGAGCCGGTCGAAGTCCCGCCGCCCGACCCTTCCGGCCAGTGCCTGCCGCACCTGGGGAACGGGTACGAGCCCCAACCGGCGGTTGCGGCGGTCCAGCTCGTCGAGCGCGGTGAAGAGCCAATCCTTGAACCGGGTCATATCGGGGACCGGCGGCTCGGCATGCGCCGGAATGGGCGGCGATTCGGACCTGGATGCGTCCCGATTCACCTCGTAGGCCCGCTCCAGAGCGCCAAGGCGCCGTTCGAGCGCCTCCAGCCGCGTGATCCATTGCGCCAGCCGGCCCTCAAGGACTTCCACCCGCTGCTCCAGGACAGCTGCTGCACCTTTGCGGGCCCGGGCCTGTGCCTTGCGGCCGGGCTTCTCCTCGGCCAGGCGCTCTTGTGCGATTCTCCGGCCCTCATCTGTAAGCTCGTAGCGCGCCCTGCCGCGCCGCGACGGGGGCGGATGGCTTCTCAGCAGGCCCCGGCCCACGAGGTCCGCCGCCACCGCCTCTGCCGCCAGGCGCTCCCCCTGCGGGCGGCCCCGAAACGCCTCCGCAACGGTGAACGGCTTTTTGCGCGAAAGAGCGGCGATTAGCAGGGCGGTTTCGGTCCGGACGCGCTCGGCGGCCGTCAGGAGTTCTGGCTCTGAACCTCGGGTGCTGGTAGCCACGGACCCTCGCCCCCGGCGTTCCAGGGTGATCGGCGCCAGCGGGCTCGTTCATCCGGCACGGACGAGCAAAAAAGCGGTTCCACAGGCGCCCGCCGGGCTCCTTCTATACCAGGCCGACCTGGCGCACGGGCGTTGGCCCTGCAGCACGAAAGCCCCGGGCCAGCGCCAGGCCTGCCCCCGCACTGCTTACCACAGTGGCGTCCGTACCACCAGGCCTGGCACGGTGTGGAAATGCCCGGGGTTTTCGGTGACAACGGCATATCCATGGGCTAAAGCGGTGGCCGCGACGAGCAGGTCGTGGGCACCCATTGGTCTTCCAGCGGTAGCGAGCTCCACCGAGAGCCGAGCATACGCCCGGGCGGCGAGAAGGTCGAACCCGGCCCCTCCCCTCCCTGACGTGCACGCGCGTGTCCGGGTTCTCAGGCACGGAGGCGGTGTTGCTATCCTTCCACACAGCGCGGTCCCATGTCCCGTGGCAGCGGCGAGGTGGCTCGCAGGAACAGCTTGATGCCACCAGGTCGAAAGGCAGGGCACAGAAGGGCCGAAGGTAAAAACTTAGAACGTGGTACCCCCACCCGGATTCGAACCGGGGTCTCATGGCTGAGAACCATGTATCCTGGGCCGCTAGACGATGGGGGCACCCAAGCCGTCGCGCATTATAACATAGCCTTGGGGACGGTGCCAAGGGGAGCATCGCCGCGTTCCTTCCGAGGGGGTGACGCCGGTGGATCTGTGGTTCATCGAACGGGAGGACGACACCGTCCACATGCGCTTCCGGGTGCGGCAGGTTCTCCACCAGGAGCGCTCGGCGTACCAGGAGATCGTGGTCGCTGAGCTCGATGCCATGGGCCGGGCCTTGATCCTGGACGACGCCATCCAGGTTACGGAGCGCGACGCCTTCATCTACCACGAGATGCTGGTGCACGTGCCGCTGTGTGCCCACCCGGCTCCCCGGCGCGTCCTCATCATCGGCGGTGGGGATCTGGGTGCCGCCTTCGAGGTGGCGCGTCACGCCGAGGTGACCGAGATCGACCTGGTGGAACTCGACCAGCGGGTGGTGGAGGTGTCGGCCGAGCACTTTTCGTGGGCGCGGCAGGTCCTCCGGGACCCGCGCCTTCGCATCCGCTTCCAGGACGGTGCCCGTTTCGTCGGCCAACCCGGCCCGCCGTACGACGTCATCCTGGCCGACGCGCCCGACCCGGTGGGTCCTGCCGAGGTGCTGTTCGGCGAACCCTTCTACGAGGCGGTTCGGCGGCGGCTGCGGCCAGGCGGCGTGTTCGTAACTCAGTCGGGTTCCATGTGGTTTCAGCCTCATTTGTGGGGTCGCGTCGGTCGGACGCTTGCCCGGGTCTTCGGGCACGTTCACCTCTACCTGGCCAGCGTCCCGACCTACTCCATCGGGCCGTGGACGTTCACCGGAGCGTCGCTGGGGCCGGACCTGCGCATTCCCCAAGCGGCCCGGGCAGCGCGCCTCAAGACGCGCCATTACTCGCCCGAACTGCACCGGGCGGCCTTCTCGCTCCCGCCTTTCATCCGGGAGCGGCTCGAACGCGAAGCCCGCCCGGAGGCAGCCCCTGAGGCTTCGGCCGCCCACTGAGAGGCGGGGAGGCGGGTGCCAGGCCGGACGCCGCAGCCGAGCCGGTTTGTTGATTGTGACGCCGTTCTCTATAATGAGGGCGAGAACTCCAAAAACCGGGGAGCGCCATGCGAAGGTGGAACGGGTGGGGCGACACCGCCGTTGCGTACCCCTTGGGTCAGGGGGCGCGCCGCTTCCTGCAGGACAAGCTGGGGCCGGGGACTGCACCCCGGGACGCCGCCCTCGAAGAGGTCGTGCGCCGTGTCCCCCCCACCCGCCTTCCGCCGCACCCCCTCGTCGCCACCGACCCCGAGCAGCGCGTCCGCCACGCCTTAGGCCAGAGCTTCCCGGACTGGGTGGCGGCCCGAAGCGGCAACATCCCCGCTGTACCCGACGGGGTCGCCTTTCCCTCCACGAACGAGGAGATCCGCGAACTTCTCCGGTACGCCGCGGAGGCCGGCGCCTGGGTCATCCCTTACGGCGGCGGAACCAGCGTAGTGGGCCACCTGCGCGTCGAGGCGGAGGGCGCCCCGGTCCTCTGCGTGGACATGGAGCGCATGAGCGGCTTCATTCACCTGGACGAGGCCAGCAACCTCGCCACGTTCGGCGCCGGCGTCAAGGGTCCGCATCTGGAGGCGTTCCTGAGGGCGCGCGGGTTCACCCTGGGGCATTACCCCCAATCCTTCGAATACTCGACACTTGGCGGCTGGGTGGCGACCCGTTCCAAGGGGCACCAGGCCCTGGGCTACGGGAGCATGGAGGAACTCTTCACGGGCGGCCGCCTGGAGGCGCCTGCAGGCACGCTGCTTGTGCCGCCTTTCCCGGCTTCGGCGGCAGGACCTGACCTGAGGGCCTTGATTCTGGGGTCGGAGGGGCGCGCGGGGATCCTGACGGAGGCCACGGTGCGGGTGCGGCGGATTCCAGAGGCCGAGACCTTCTACGGCGTCTTCTTCCCGGCGCTGGATCAGGGGGTGGCCGCCGTTCGGGAGATCATGAACGCGCGCGTTCCGCTCAGCATGCTTCGGCTCAGCACCCCCGATGAAACGGTCACCAACCTGTCCCTCGCCGGAAACGAGGTGTTTGTCAGCCTGCTGGAGGGGCTGGTGGCGATGCGTGGGGCCGGACCGGGCAAGTGCATGCTCGTCCTCGGCGCCTCAGGCCCGCGGGCGCACGTCCGCTTCGCCGTGCGCGAGGCGCTTGCCATCGCCCGCCGCTACTACGGCGTGCCGGTGGGCCGCCGTTTCGGGCACGAATGGATCAAGCAGCGCTTCCGCACCCCGTACCTGCGCAACACCCTCTGGGAGCTTGGCTACGGGGTGGACACCCTTGAGACGGCCGCCTCCTGGAGCCGCATGCCGTCGCTTATCGGAGCCGTCGAACAGGCTCTCCGGCGTGCGCTGGAGCAATACGGCGAGCGGGTGTTCGTCTTCAGCCACCTGTCGCATCCTTACCTGACCGGCTCGAACCTGTACACGACCTTCCTCTTCCGGCTTTCCCCCGACCCGCAGGAGTCGCTGCACCGCTGGCAGTTGCTCAAGTCTGCCGCCAGCCGCGCCATCGTGGCCACCGGTGGCACCATCAGCCACCAGCACGGCGTGGGCCTTGACCACCGCCCGTACCTGCAGGCGGAGAAAGGAGCCCTGGGGCTTACGCTCATCGCTTCGCTGTGCCGCTCGCTCGACCCCGCCGGCATCATGAACCCCGGCAAGCTGGTCTGAAGTCTGGAGGCCGGCCCGATGGTGGAACAGCTGACCGCCCGCGACCGCGCCGCCGAAGCGCGTTACCGGCTGTGGCAGATGCTGGACCAGCCGTGGGACCTGGTCGTGATAGGCGGGGGCATCACGGGGGCCGGTGTTCTGCTGGAGGCGGCCCGCATGGGGTATCGGGCCGTCCTGCTCGAGCAGCGGGATTTTGCCTGGGGCACCTCCAGCCGTTCGGGCAAGCTTGTCCATGGCGGCCTGCGTTACCTTCGGCACGGGCAGGTGCGCCTCACCTGGCAGAGCGTGCGGGAGCGCGAGCGGTTGTTGCGTGAGGCCCCGGGCCTGGTGTTGCCCCTTGGCATCGTCTTCCCCGACTTCCGGGGGGCGCCGGTTTCGGGGAGGCTGCTCCGGCTCGGGCTCGTCATCTACGACGTGATGGCCATGCGGTGGGGCCACCGCAGGTGTTCGCCGCCGGAGCTTCAGGGGATCTTTCCCCACGTGCGCATCCGGGACCTCAAGGGCGGGCTGTGGTACCGGGACGCCGTCACGGACGACGCCCGGCTGGTGCTGCGGGTCATCCGTGAGGCTGAACGGCGCGGCGCCCTGGCCCTCAACTACGCTCGGGTCCACGAGCTTCGCCGAACCCATTCGGGCCGGGTGGAAGGCGTTGCGGTGCGGGACCTGCTGACCGGCCGGACCGCCGAGGTGAAAGCCCGGGTGGTTGTCAACGCGGCCGGCATCTGGGCGGATGAGGTCCGGGCCTGGCTCGGGCGGGCGCCCCGGCTCCGCCTCCTGCGAGGTAGCCACCTGGTCTTTCCGGCGTGGAGGCTTCCGGTCTCGCAGGGAATCAATCTGTTCCACCCGGTCGATGGGCGCCCGCTTTACGTGCTGCCCTGGGACGGCGTGACGCTGGTCGGCACCACCGACCTGGATTACGAGGGTGAGCTGGCCGCCGAGCCGGCCATCACCCCGGCCGAACTCGACTACCTGCTCACGGCCGCCAACTACCTGTTTCCCTCGTTGGGCCTCTCGGAGAAGGACGTGCTGGCCACCTTTTCCGGCGTGAGGGGCGTTGTGGGGACGGGGCGCAAAGACCCTTCCCGGGAATCCCGGGAGCACGCCATCTGGGCCGAGGGCATCATCACGGTGGCCGGCGGGAAGCTCACCACGTTTCGGATTCTCGCGCTGGATGCGCTGCGGCGGGCACTTGAGCAACTTGGGCCGCCGCGCTTGGACCGGCGGAGGGCTTCGCCGCCGGCGGGCA
>JBFMCJ010000115.1 GCA_040754675.1 Bacillota bacterium | reverse complement strand
CGGAATGCCCGGGCGTGTCTTGCGGAAGCGGCCGTTGACGAGGAGGTTGGCAGCTGGCAGCGCAACTAGCTGAGCAAGCCTCTCTTCTAGGGTCATGCTCGCAACAATGCCACGAACCCGGGACTCCATCTCCGTCACGCCTGACCCCCCAGTGCCGGCCAAGAACGCTCGCGAACCGGACCTAGCTAGTCGTCTTAGTAAGCAGTATCGAACGTCCCACCCAACTGACTCCCTTGCTAACAGGGGGCTTAGTTCGTTGGCCCAATCATCTTTGCATTGCATGCGTACGACATCCTGGGTCCAACTCCTGCTCCTCTTTGTTTCCGCTTACGCCTTGATGTCGTGCATGTGCCCGGAGTAGAATCGGCACCAGGGTCGTCAGGCGTCGCGCGGCATGTGACGTCCCGCAACCGCCTGGGCAAGTTTGCCCTGAATCCTAAGGAAGGCGGAGAGCGCGTGAGCCTCTACGCGTCCACCGCAGATCAGTTCCTCGTCAAGGCCCTCAACAAAGGCATCGTCCTCAACCTCCTGCGCCTGCGGGGCCCCATCTCCCGGGCCGACATCGCCAAGGCGACGGGCCTCAACAAGACCACCGTCTCTGCGCTGGTCGACGAGCTCACTCGCCAGCACCTGGTGCGCGAGGTGGGTATGGGAGAGTCGACCGGCGGCCGCCGCCCGAGGCTGCTGACCCTCAACGCGTCGGCAGGGTTCGCCATCGGCGCCGACCTGGGCGTGGATTACTCGCTGGTCGTCGCCCTCAACCTGCAGGCCCAGCCCATCTGGACGAGGCGCGTCAGGCGAGCTCCGGGCACCGACCCGAAGGCGGACGTCAATCAGCTGGCGGAGCTCATTGAGCAAGCCGTCGCAGCCGTGTCCCCCGCGCCCTTGGGCCTGCTCGGCATCGGCCTGGGCGTCCACGGGCTGGTCGAGTACCCTGGCGGGCGGCTGCTGTTTGCCCCGAACCTCGGCTGGACGGACGTGCCCGTGGGTGAGTGGCTGGGCGAACGCTTCAAGGTGCCCATCGTGGTGGACAACGAGGCCAACGCCGGAGCCCTTGCCGAACTGTGGGCCGGGGCCGGGCAGGAGGCCCGCAGCCTGTTTTACTTCAGCGTCGGCGTGGGGCTCGGCGCCGGGATCGTCATCGATGGCGAGATCTACCGCGGAGCGGCTGGCACAGCGGGTGAGTTCGGGCATACCACCGTGGATCCGGCCGGCCCGCCCTGCAACTGCGGAAACCGCGGCTGCCTCGAGGTGTTCGTCTCGGAGCGGGCTCTGATGGCGTACCTGCAGCGGTCGAGCCCCGAACCGGTGTCGCTGAGCGCCGGCGACGTCTTCCAGGCGGCAGGCGCAGGAGATGCGGCGGCCATCTCGGCGCTGGCCCGGCTGGGGGAGTATCTCGGCATCGGCATTGCCAACGCCATCAACACCTTCAACCCCGAACTGGTCGTCATCGGCGGCCCCATTGCCCGCGGGGGCCACCACGTCCTCAACTCCGCTCGCCGGGTCGTCGAGCAGCGCGCGCTGGCCTTCCCCCGCGGCCGAGCGCGCATCGTCGTTTCCGCGCTGGGGGAAGAGGCGTGCGCCATCGGCGCCGGCGTGATGATCCTGCAGGAGTTCTTCCGCATTCCCACAACGAAAGCGAACGGCCCGCTCGCCGGTGGTCGGCCGAACGACGGCACCCGGCGCGGCGGCCGCGGACAGGAGGTCGAACTCACGTGGCTCAAGCCGGGTCACGTCCATTACTCGACGGTAAAGTAGCCCTCGTCACCGGTGCCAGCCGTGGCATCGGCCGGTCGGTGGCCGTGCGGCTGGCCCACGAGGGCGCCCGGGTTGCGCTGTTTGCCCGCACGGAATCGGATCTGCGCGCCGTGGCCGCCGAGGTGGAGTCGGCCGGGAGCCAGGCGCTGGTCATTGCCGGTGACGGCCGCAAGGAAGAGGACGTGGCCCGAGCCGTCGACAAGACCGCCGGCAAGCTGGGGCGGCTCGACATCCTGGTCATCAACGCCGGGGTGGGCAAGTACGGGCCGCTGGAGGCGTTCAGCGCCGAGGAGTACGACTGGATCATGGACACCAACATGCGATCCACGTTCCTGTTCGCGCGTTACGGGATCCCGCACCTGAAGCGGCAGGGAGCCGGGCACGTGGTCGTGGTGGCCTCGGTGGCCGGCAAGAAGGGGCTGCCCAACGAGGCGGTCTACTGCGCCAGCAAGCACGCCCAGGTGGGCTTCGCCCAGGCGCTCGACTACGAGCTGCGCCCGCACGGCATCAAGGTCACGACCATCGCGCCGGGTGGCGTCAACACCTACTTTGCGTTCGGCACCGGGCGTACTCCGGGCGATCCGAAGCTGCAGGAGTTCCTCGACGCGGAGGATGTGGCGGACGCGGTCCTGTTCGCCGTGTCGCAGCCGCCCAAGTCTCGAATCGTCGAGGTCGTCATGCGCCCGATGGCGGAGCCACTGTAAGCGCCTCCTGACTTCCCGCCGACCCGCCTGCGCGGCCGGAGAGGCGCGCGCCCCGGGAGCCCTCGAACGCCGGCGATACGGAGCGACGTTTCGATTCGTATCGGACAGCCGGTGTCCGGGGCGCGTGCTCGCCTTCGTTACAGGCAGGCAGGAATACTAAACGAAATGAAGAAGGGTTGGATCGTTGCCCCGAGACTTTTGCAAACGGTTCATGCCGTTTTCGAAGGGGGCACCTCCTTGAGGCCGGAAGTGGCGGGCGCCAACCCGGCAGCATCTCCTGCGGCGGAAAGCGGGTTCTTCCTGGCGACCTACCTCCTCACGGGGAGCGGCGACCTGCGCAAGGCGGCCGAGTTCATCGCCCGGGAGGAGAGCGCCGGCGCCTGGGTGGGCGCTGGCCAGCAGACCGAGCTTCACCGCCGGGCGCTTGCGGAGGTCGCCGACTTCCGGCAGCTGGGCGACCGCCGGGCCCTTGCAACCATCGCCTTCCCGCTGCTCAACCTGACAATCGACCGCTACGTCCTGGCCAACATCTGGCTCTTCATGACCGGCGGGCCTCTCTTCGAGCGGGCCTTTGTGGACCGGGTTCGCCTGGTGGACGTGACGCTGCCGGATGAGGTGCTGCGCGTGCTGCCAGGGCCCCGGTACGGGGTCGACGGGACACGCCGCCTCCTGCGGGCCGACCCGGGGCGCCCGCTTCTGGGGACCATCGTGAAGCCGTGCGCCGGGCTGACGGCCCAGGAGGTCGCGCAACGGGTGATCGAGGCGGCGCGGGCCGGCGTCGACCTGATCAAGGACGACGAGAAGATGAACAACCCGGCGTATTGCCCGCTGGAAGACCGGATCCGGCTGGTCGCCGAGGGGCTTGGCCGCCTGCACGAGGAGACGGGCCGCCGGGTGATTTACTGCCCCCACGTCTCCTCCCGCCCGGACCGGGCGTTGCAACTCGCCCGCCGGGCCCGGGATGCCGGGGCAACCGGCCTCATGCTCAACCCGATTGCGTCCGGCTTTGCTGCGCTGCAGATGATCGCCGAGTCGGACGTGGACCTCCCCATCTACGCCCACACCGGCGGCCGCACCGCCTGGTCGCGCTTGGAAGGCTACGGCATCGACCCGGCGGTCGTGGCGAAGTGGGTGCGCCTGAGCGGCGGCGACTACATGGACGTCTACGCGCGCGGCGGCTATCTTCTGAACGGTACGCAAGACCAGGCCCGGGCGGTGGTCGCAGCGCTCCGGGACCCCATGGGGCCCGTGGCCCGGGCGCTCCCGGCTTACTCGGGCGGGCTCAACACCGCCAACCTCGGCGAGAATCTCGACTTTTTCGGCCTGGATGCGCTCCCCATGGCCGGATCGGCCATCCTCGACCATCCGATGGGCATCGAGGCGGGCGTTCGGGCGTTTTGGCAGGCGGTCGAGGCATGGCGCCTGGGCGCCGGCGTGGCCGAGTACGCCAGGCAACACCGGGAACTGGCCGCTGCCCTCGAGGTGGCGTTCTCCCAGGGCTCGTACAGGGCGTAGCGGGCCAGAAAGGGACGGGGTCAGGAGGGCCGGGGTTGGATGAGGGTTGCCGTCTGGGCGAGCGGCGGTGATTGCCCTGGCATGAACGCCGTGGTCGCCGAGCTGGTCGACCTGGCGGCCGCGTCCGGCGACGAGATCTGGGGTGTTTACGGCGGCTTCGAGGGGCTCGTCGAGGGCCGCACCAGGCGGCTGCTCCCCGAAGAGACCCGCCCGTTGAGGCACCTCGGCGGCATCCGGCTGGGCACGTCCCGCAGCGCCGTTCACGCCTCCGAGCCCGGCCTGAGCCGGGCGCTCCAGCACTGGCGCGACGCCGGGCTGGGAGGCGCCATCGTGATGGGCGGGGACGGGACGGTCCGCCACGGCGGCCAGTGGATGCAGGCGCAGGGCCTTCGCTGCGTTTTCGTCCCGGCCACCATCGACGGCGACATACCGGGCACGGAGTACAGCCTGGGCTTTGACAGCGCGGCCAATTACGCGGTGGAGGCGGCCGCGCGGCTGTGTGAGACGGGCGGGAGCATGCCCGGGCGGGTCTTCATTCTGGAGACCCTCGGAGGGCGTTCGGGGCACCTGGCGCTGG
The DNA here is from genome assembly GCA_040754675.1 of Bacillota bacterium. Classification (NCBI taxonomy): domain Bacteria; kingdom Bacillati; phylum Bacillota; species Bacillota bacterium. Next base: position 5,232 of record JBFMCJ010000115.1, on the reverse strand, counting down.
CGGTGGCCGAAGCAGTGAGGGCCGATGCGGTGGTCCTGCCGGAATTCCCCGAGCCCGTCGCCCGGGTGGTCGGGCGCCTCGCCGATGCCGTGGAAGCGAAGGGCTGGGCCCTTGCCGTGGTGGCAGAAGGCGTGATCTGGGATGACAGCACCTGGTACGCGAAGCTGGAGGCCTCGCTTCCGGTGCGGCTGCGGCGCACGGTGCTGGGCCACGCAGAGCGAGCCGGCCCCCCGACCTTTCGGGATCTTGTCTGGGCCCGGCGATTCGCGGAGCGAGCCTTCGCCGAACTGACCCGGGGTGGCGGCCCCTCCGTGCAGATGGTGGCAGCGTCGGGGGAGGCAACGCTTTGTGTTCCGTGGGAGGCCCTTAGAGGCTCGGCTTCGAAACGACCCGACCCTGCCGTGTATGAGTCGCTGTGGAAAGGGACGGTTCCGGTCCGTTCATGAACGAACCGCGAGAGCCGAGCGAGCCGACAAACGGGCGCCTGGGTGCGGCGGGCCCGACCGCCCGACCGGGCGGGGGCAACCTTCTCGGCGCCGAACGCCGAAGCCGGATCCTCAGCATCCTGCGACAGCAGGGCGCCGTTCGTGTTTCGGAACTGGCCGGCATGCTGGGCGGGGTCTCTCCGGTGACGATCCGCAAGGACCTCCGGGAACTGCAGCGCCAGGGGCTGCTGCAGCGCTCCCGGGGCGGCGCGGTCATGCCGGAGGGAGGCTACGAGATTGCCTTCGAGCGCCGCAGCCGGGAGCGCCTGCATGCCAAGCAGGCTCTGGCCCAGGCGGCGGCCGCAGTGGTTCAAGACGGCGAGACCATTCTCGTCGATTCGGGCAGCACGGCCCTCGCGCTGGCCCACGCCATCATGGCTCTCAACCGCCGGGTGACGGTGGCCACGCCATCCCCCCACCTGGCCCTTCTCTTCTCGCGCGCCGGGGGGCTCCCCGTGGTGATGCCAGGGGGGCTGTTGCTGCGGGAAAGCATGGCACTGGTCGGCCCGGAGGCGGTGGAGGGGCTCTCCCGGCTGTACGCGGACAAGCTGTTCCTGGCGGCCTCCGCCCTCGACGTGGAGGCGGGGCTGTTCGACACCTCCCCCCTCATCGCGGAGACCAAGCGCGCCATGATCCGCGCGGCGGCCCACGTGTACCTGATCGCCGATTCCAGCAAGATGAACAGGCGATCGGTGGCCCACGTAGCCGGCTGGGACGCCATCGACACCTGGTTTTGCGACGATGAACTCGCGCCTTCGGTTCGCGAGGCGCTCGAGCGCAAAGGGGTCCGCGTGGTGGCGGCTCCTTCGAAGGGGGCCCACCGGGCCGGCCGGGTAGAGGAGGCTGGCACACCACAAGAGGCGCACGCAAAAGGAGGTGGGAGTGGGGGTACCTGAGAGCTGCTGGCCCCTTGCTCCTGGAACCCTGGAGGGGTTCCCGTGTGGGCGCGTTGCGGGTTCTATTTTGAGAGCGGTTTCCATGAAGAGAACTCCAAAAGCCGAAGACCGGCTGGGAGGGGAGAAGACCGGCATGGCGAGAATGCGCGCAGTGCGGATCGTTTTCTCGGTTCTGGCCGTGGCTCTCCTTGTTTCGGCCTCGGCGTCGGCTGGCACCACCCAGTTCCGCAAGCTGGAGGTGTTCAGCTGGTGGACGGCGGGCGGAGAGGCGGAGGCCTTGACGGCGCTGTTCGATGAGTATTACAAGCTCCACCCGGACGTCTGGATCGTCAACGCCACCGTGGCCGGCGGCGCCGGCTCCGTCGCGAAGGCGGTGCTGGTCTCCCGCATGCTCGGCGGCGACCCGCCCGACACCTTCCAGGTGCACGCCGGGCGCGAGCTGATCGACACCTGGGTCGTGGCCGGCAAGATGGAACCCCTCGACGACCTGTTCAAGGCCGAGGGCTGGGACAAGGTGATGCCCGGGGGGATCCTGGACATCATCTCCTACAACGGCCACTACTGGTCGGTTCCCGTCAACATCCACCGCTCCAACGTGCTCTGGTACAACAAGAAGGTCTTCCAGACCTACGGCCTGAAGCCGCCTCGGACGTTCGACGAGTTCTTCCAGGTTGCCGACGCCCTCAAGGCGAGGGGCATCATCCCGTTCGTGGTCGGTTCCAAGGACGGCTGGGAGCTCGGCCACGTGTTCGAGGACGTGCTGGCCGGGGTGCTTGGCCCCGAGGCGTACCGCGGGCTGTGGACCGGCAAGACCCGGTGGACCGACCCTCGGGTCACGCAGGCCCTTCAGACCTTCAAGCGCATGATGACGTACGCCAACTCGGACCACTCGGCCCTCACGTGGGATGGCGCCGCCGCCTACCTGATGGAGGGCAAGGGCGGCATGCTCATCATGGGCGACTGGACCGACGGCTGGTTCACGGCCAAGGGGTTCAAGGACTACGGCTGGGCGCCGACGCCGGGCACGGCCGGGACGTTCGTGGCGCTGTCCGACACCTTCGGGTTGCCGAAGGGTATCAAAAACCGCGACACGGTCATGGACTGGCTGAGGCTGCTCGGATCCAAGCGCGGTCAGGAGGCCTTCAACCCCAAGAAGGGCTCCATCTGCGCCCGCACCGACTGCGACCGGAGCCTGTTCAACGAGTACCTGAGGTCGGCCATGGATGACTGGCAGAAAGACGAGATCGTCCCGAGCGTGATCCATGGCGCGGCGGCGAGCGAGAGCTGGGCCACCGCGTTCAAGGACACCGTCGCCCTCTTTGCAGCCCGGGGTGACGTGGCGGCGGCGCAGCGGGCGCTGCAGCAGGCCTGCGAGGACGCGGGGGTCTGCCGCTAGCCAGCGGGAGCGGTCGGTGCTGCCTGTCGCGGCAGCCATCCGGCGGGGCAGGGGCATCCCTCTCCCTGCCCCGCCAGTCAACGTAGGAGGGGGTGCATGCAGCGCTCGACGCCGGCCTGGGCCGTGGCGGTGACTCTGAAGCGTTCGCTGGCCAGGCGCAAGACGTCCCTGGACCGGGTGCTTGCCATCCTGACGCTGGCCCCCTCTGCCGCCGCCGTCTCGCTCTTTGTCTACGCCTTCATCGCGTGGACCGGGTTCGTTTCGCTGACGCGCTGGCGCGGGGTCATCCCAGACTACGCGTGGGCCGGCCTTCGCAATTACGTGCGCCTTTTCCAGCACGAGCGCTTTCAGACCGATTTGCGCAACACGGTTGTGTTCACCGCGGTCTTTCTCACCGGCTGCCTCGTCGTCGGCTTTCTGCTGGCCGTGCTCCTGGACCAGCGGGTTGCCGGCGAGGGGCTGTTCCGCACCGTTTTCCTCGCGCCGATGGCGGTGTCGTTCGTGGTGACCGGCGTGGTCTGGCGGTGGATGCTCAACCCGGGTACACCCGAGACCGGGTACGTGGGAATCAACCTGCTTCTGGACAAGATCGGGCTCGGTCTGCTCAAGTCAGGCTGGTACACTGACCCGAGGATCGGCATCAAAGCCGTGGCGCTGGCCGCCGCGTGGCAGATGTCCGGGTACGTCATGGCCCTCTATCTGGCGGGCCTGCGGGGCATCCCCGAGGAACTCCGGGAGGCAGCTCGGGTCGACGGGGCCACCGAGATCCAGATATACCGGCGTGTCATCATCCCGCTGCTCAGGCCGATCACGCTCGGGGCCGTCATCGTGCTCGGCCACATCTCGCTCAAGGTCTTCGACCTCGTGGCGGCCATGACGGGGTCGGGCCTCGGCTTCAGCACCGACGTGCCGGCGTACTTCATGTGGGACACCACGTTCCGGGGCAACAACTTCAACCAGGGCGCGGCGATCGCGGTCGTGCTCCTGGTGATGGTGGCCGTGCTCATCGTGCCGTACTTGATCTACACCATGCGGTCGGAGGCCGAGATATGACGGGCGCGCCGGCGGTCAAGCGCGGCAGGCGGGGAGTGAGGATGTCCTCAAGCAGCCGCGCCGTTCTCTACCTGGTGCTGGTCCTGTTCGCGGCCGGCTACCTGCTGCCCATGTACGTGATGGTGGTAACCAGCTCCAAGGACTTCGCTGAGGTCAGCCTTGCAACGATGTGGGAACTGCCGCGCCAGTTCAGCCTGGACAGCTTTTCCCGGGCCTGGTTCGGGAGCCGGGAGCAGGGTTACACCGGCTTGAACGACAAGTTTTTCAACAGCGTTCAACTGGTCATCCCCGCCGCCACGCTCTCTTCCTTGCTCGGCTCTTTGAACGGATACGTGTTTGCCAAGTGGAAGTTCCGGTACTCCAACCTGCTGTTCATGCTCTTCATATTCGGGATGTTCATCCCCTACCAGAGCGTCCTGATTCCGCTGGTGCAGGTGCTCATGTCGGTGGGGCTTTACGGAACCATCCCCGGGTTGGTCCTGGTGCACGTGATTTACGGGATTCCCATCACCACGCTGATCTTCCGCAACTATTACGCGGCCATCCCCACGGATCTGATCGAGGCGGCCCGGATAGACGGCGCGGGGTTTTACGGCATCTACCGGCGGGTGCTGATGCCGCTTTCGATCCCCGGTTTCGTGGTGGCCCTCATCTGGCAGTTCACGTCGATCTGGAACGACTTCCTGTTCGCTGTGGTCATCACGCAAAACCCGGCCGTGCAGCCCATCACGGTTGGGCTCAACAACCTGGCCGGCAGCTACATCGTCGAGTGGAACGTCCAGATGGCGGGGGCCCTGCTGGCGGCGCTGCCCACCCTTGTTGTCTACATCATCCTCGGCCGCTACTTCCTGCGCGGGCTTCTTGCGGGATCGCTCAAGGGGTGAGCGTCCCCGATCGTGCAAACCAGCGCCTCGGCCAGAGGTGCAATGGCCGGGAAGGGAGCGCAAGGGGAACCATGGGGGAAGCGACGCTCGGCGTCATCGTGGGAAACCGAGGGGGCTTCCCGGGCCACCTGTGCGAGACGGGACGGCAGGCCGTGCTCGCCGCGCTTGAAGCGGAGGGGATACGGGCGCTGATCCCGCCGGCCGAGGCCACGCCCTACGGCGCCGTGGAAAGCTACGCCGACGCAAAGAAGTACGCGGCTTTCTTCAAGCAACACCGCGACGTGATCGACGGGGTCCTGGTCACGCTGCCCAACTTCGGCGACGAACGCGCCGTGGCCGACACCCTCCGGATGGCCGGGCTGAGCGTGCCGGTACTGGTGCACGCCTTCCCGGACGAGGTCAGCAAAATGGGCGTGCACCTGCGGCGTGATGCCTTCTGCGGCAAGATCTCGGTATGCAACAACCTTCGCCAGTACGGGATTCCCTTCTCCCTCACCCGCATGCATACGGTGGCACCG
>JBFMCJ010000114.1 GCA_040754675.1 Bacillota bacterium | reverse complement strand
CTCCTCCAGGTTCGGCACGACCCCGGGGAACGGGTGGGTGTACGTCTTCTCCTGCCCCGCCAGCGTCCGGTAGCGGAACGTGACCGGCTTCCCCCGGGTACCGTACAGCAGCACGTCGATCTGCTCGGGCGACAGCCGCCCGATGGGCTTGCTCGGGTCGATCCCGTACTCACGGCACGCCGCGTGCAGCAGGGCGTGCAGCCAGCGGCTCCCGTTGTCGGCCCAGGGCAGGATCCCGCCGTCGACAACGCTCTTCGACCGGTCCAGCACCAGCTCGGGGTCCACTTCCATGCGCACCCCTAGCCCGCTGCACGTCCGGCATGCGCCGTACGGGCTGTTGAACGAGAACATGCGCGGCGAGATCTCTTCGAAGCTGAAGCCGCAGTTGGGGCAGGCGAACTTCTCGCTGAACGTCAGCGTCTCGCCGCCCACCACCTGCACCATCGCGATGCCCTCGCCCCGGCGCAGTGCCGTCTCCACCGAGTCGGCCAGGCGGCTCGCCACGTCGGGCCGCACCACGATGCGGTCCACGACCACCTCGATGGTGTGCTTCTTGTTCTTGTCGAGCTCGGGCACCTCGGTGACGTCGTAGACCTCGCCGTCCACCTGCACCCGCACGAACCCGTCCTTGCGGATCTCCTCGAAGAGCTTCCGGTACTCGCCCTTGCGCCCCCGCACCACCGGCGCCAGGATGATGGCACGACTTCCCTCGCCCAGCGCCAGGATCTGGTCCACGATCTGCTGCACCGTCTGCTGGGCGATGGGCTGCCCGCAATTCGGGCAGTGGGGCCTGCCGATGCGGGCGAACAGAAGGCGCAGGTAATCGTAAATCTCCGTGACCGTGCCCACCGTGGAACGCGGGTTCTGGCTCGTCGTCTTCTGGTCGATGGAGATGGCCGGCGAGAGCCCCTCGATGAAGTCCACGTCCGGCTTGTCCATTTGCCCGAGGAACTGGCGCGCGTACGCGGACAGCGACTCGACGTAGCGGCGCTGCCCTTCCGCGTAGATGGTGTCGAACGCCAGCGACGACTTGCCGGACCCCGACACCCCGGTGATGACCACCAGGCGGTCGCGGGGGATGACCACGTCGACGTTCTTGAGGTTATGCTGACGAGCGCCCTTGATGACGATGCTCTTCGAGCTCAACGCGAAGGACCCTTCCAGCCGGGCACCCGGGGGCGAGGGCATGGGGATCGCGCTGACTGACCGTCAGTCGGTCCAGGGTACCACGCCCCGCGCCCGTGCCCGTTGCGCCAAGTCATGCCGGAACGTACCCGAGAAGCTCCTGCCGCAGCGCCTTGATCTGGTCGCGCAGCTCGGCCGCCCGCTCGAACTCCAGCTTGCGGGCCGCCTCGTACATTTCTTCCTCGAGACCCCGGATGAGAGCCGCCAGCTCTTCAGGTGCCATCTCTTTGGCCTTCTGTTGCAGGCTCTTGAGCGTGCGGCCCTTCTCCTGGTCCTGCTCGGCCCGCCACGCCTGGACGATGTCGGTCACGGCCTTCTCGATCGTGCGCGGCACGATGCCGTGCCTTTCATTGTACTCCAACTGCAGCCGCCGGCGCCGGTTGGTCTCGTCCAGGGCCCGCTGCATCGACTCCGTGACGCTCTCCGCGTACATGACGACCCGGCCCCGGACGTTGCGGGCGGCGCGCCCGATCATCTGGATGAGCGAGGTCTCCGACCGCAGATATCCCTCTTTGTCGGCGTCGAGGATGGCTACCAGGGACACCTCGGGGAGATCGAGCCCCTCCCGCAGCAGGTTGATCCCAACCAGCACGTCGAACTCGCCCAGCCGCAGGCCCCGCAGGATCTCCACCCGATCCAGCGTCTCCACCTCCGAGTGGAGGTACCGCACCCGTATGCCCATGTCGGCGAGGTAGTCGGTCAGGTCCTCCGCCATCTTCTTGGTCAGCGTGGTGACCAGCACCCGCTCGCCCCGGCCGACCACTTCCCGGATCTCGTGGATGAGGTCGTCGATCTGCCCCTGGATGGGCCGCACCACGACCTCGGGGTCCACCAGCCCGGTGGGCCGGATGACCTGCTCGACGACCTGCTGGCTCTTCTCCCGCTCGTACGGTCCCGGCGTGGCCGACACGAAGATGGCCTGGTTGATGTGCCGCTCGAACTCCTCGAACTTGAGCGGCCGGTTGTCCAGCGCCGACGGCAGCCGAAAGCCGTGGTCGACCAGCGTCTTCTTGCGGGAGTAGTCGCCGTTGAACATCCCGTGAAGCTGCGGCACGGTCTGGTGCGACTCGTCGATGAACATGAGGAAGTCCCTCGGGAAGTAGTCCAGAAGCGTCGTCGGCGTCGAACCCGGCGGCCGGCCGCTCAGGTGGCGGGAGTAGTTTTCGATGCCGTTGCAGTACCCGACTGTCGCCAGCATCTCCAGGTCGAAGCGGGTGCGCTGCTCCAGCCGCTGCGCCTCCAGCAGCTTGCCCTGCGACCGGAAGTGGGCCAGGCGCTCGTTCAGCTCCTCCTCGATGGTGACCAGAGCCCGGTTCAGCTTCTCCTCGGTGGTCACGTAGTGGGTGGCGGGGTAGATGGTCACCGTCTCGGGTTCCTGCAGAACCTCGCCGGTCACCGGGTCAAGCTCCAGGATCCGGTCCACCTCGTCACCGAAGAACTCGATGCGCAGCACGGTCTCCGAGTAGGCGGGGTAGACCTCGATGGTGTCACCCCTCACCCGGAACGTGCCCCGCTTGAAGCCGATGTCGTTGCGCTCGTAGTGGACGCCCACGAGCCGCCGCAGGATGTTGTCCCGGTCCCGGAAGTCGCCGTGGCGCACGCTGAGGGTCATTCCCACGTAGTCGTCCGGCGAGCCCAGGCCGAAGATGCACGAGACGCTGGCCACGATGATGACGTCCCTGCGCTCGAACAGGGCGCTCGTGGCCGCGTGCCGCATGCGGTCGATCTCGTCGTTGATGTTGGCGTCCTTCTCGATGTAGGTGTCCGTCTCGGGAACGTACGCCTCGGGCTGGTAGTAGTCGTAGTAGCTGACGAAGTAGTGCACCGCGTTGTTGGGGAAGAACTGGCGGAACTCGTTGGCAAGCTGGGCCGCAAGCGTCTTGTTGTGCGCGATGACGAGCGTGGGCTTCTGCACGCGCTCCACAATCTTGGCCATGGTGTAGGTTTTGCCGCTGCCCGTAACGCCCAGGAGGGTCTGGTACTTGAGCCCCTCTAGCACGCCGCGGCTGAGGGCCTCGATGGCCTTGGGCTGGTCGCCGGCCGGCTCGAAGTCCGCCACGACCTGGAAGCGCCCCGGGAGCTCTTCTGTCCTGACGACCGCCTCCACCAGATCACGCGGCGCCGGCAGCCCCTGGCTTCAGCCACGGGGAGGAGGCGCCGCTCCCTCCCTGCAACGTGTAAGCGTACCCGCGCCCTTCCGGGCACCCCCTCAGGGGTCTTCAGCCGTGGGGTGGCTGAAACACACATTCGGGTTCTCGGGCGATTATACCATGCCCCCACCCCGTCCGGAACCGAACACCACGTAGTATCCGCCCAAGAACCGCGCCGCCTCCCGAACGCTGGCCGCCTCGCCGGGTGTCAACGGCTCCTGAACGTTCCAGTCCTGCTTGCGGATGAACCCGGCCAGCCGCCCGGCCAGGTCGACCGCGTAGGCGACCGTCAGGCGAACAATGGCTTCAGTCGATGCCCGCGAGGGAACGGCCTCGGCCTCAGCAGGTCGCACCGAGGCGTTGTGTCCGGTTGTGCCGGCCACGATGCCCGTGGCTGCCCGGTCGAGCGCCAGTCGCTGTAGTAGATGGGGAAAGCAAAACGGCCCCCCGGACGTCCTGAGGAGCCGGCTCTGCGTGGCGGCCTCTTCCTCGCACCGCGCGCACCGCAGCGAGTGCACTTCGCCTGCGAGCACCGCGCGGCGCGCCGCCCCAAGCCAGCCCTCGGCACCTGGCGCATCCGCCAGATGCGCCGGGCACAGGGTGATGCCCGGGCCGGACGCTGCCTCCGTCAGGGGCAGGGCCGTCGAGGAGCGCCCCCTGGCGAGGGCGGAGCAAACCGGGCAATGGGGCGGGGTGTCGCCTGGCACAGCACGCCTGTCATGGGTCACCGCTCCGACTACAAGAGGCCTTGGCAGCAGGAGCCGGTAGAGAACGGCCTCTCCGAGCCCGGCCGGACCTGCCGCGCAACGTTGCAGCCTGGCTACGAGCCATCCTTCGAGCCGCGGGGGGGCCGGGGCTTCGCGGATCGCCCGGGCCCATCCCCAGGTGGCATGTCGCGGCCGCCCTCGTGACGCCAGCGCCTTGCTCAAGTGAGCCGGGCACAAGCACCAGCGGCCCGCACTGCGCTCCGGGGCACGAGCACCGCCGGTCTGGCCGAGGTCCGGCGCCCCTGCCTCGTCCCGGGCCCGTTCCATCAGGCGAGCGAGATACGTCCCCTCCGCGGACGTCTCAAGCCTGCAGGCCGGGCAAGCATCCCGGCGCTCGGCGACGCGGGCCCCACCGGTTCCCTTCAGCACTGCAAGCCCATTCGACGCCCCGGCCCCGCCCAGCACCTCGACGATGCGGGTGATGATGTCCTGGAATAGAATGGCCAGCCCAAGGACGTTTCGCGTCTGGGTCTGCTCGACGTGCACCAGGGTCCACGTATGCCGCGGGCACAGCCCGAGGCTGGTTCGCAGTTGTTGGCGGACACCGGTGTCGTTGACCAGTTCCCACAGAAGCACATCGAAGTACCGCTCCACGGACCGCTCTACCAGCCTGCACGCAGGGCAGCCCGGCTCGCGCAGCGCCTCCTCGATCGCCGCGTCCACCACGTCGGCCACGCGCCTGCGGCCGCCGTTCATCCGGCTGCCTTCACCTGCCCGCCCGCAATCCCGTCCAACGACCCTGGCACCGGAACGGGAACGGCGCTGAGGATGTCCCGAACGATCTGCTCCGGCCGGGTTCGGGCCGCCCAGAGTTCAGCCTTGAGCACCAGCCGGTGCGCCAGAACGTCTACAGCCACCGCCTTGACGTCGTCCGGGATCACGAACGCTCGCCCGCGCACGGCAGCCAGCGCCCGCGAAAGCTGCATGAGCGCCAGCCCGGCCCTCGGCGATGCCCCCACCTCCACCGACGGGTGGCCGCGGGTCGCGCGGACCAGGGCCACGATGTACTGTTGCACCGGAGCGCTGACGTGGACACCTTCCACGAAGCGCTGCATCTCCCCAACCTCCGCCTTCGTGGTGACCTGGGGAACGACCACGGCGTCCCGCGCGCGTTCGAGCCGCCGGCGGAGAATCACCTGCTCCTCCTCAGGGTCGGGGTAGCCCAGGGAGACGCGCATCATGAACCGGTCCAGCTGAGCCTCCGGGAGGGGGTAGGTACCTTCGAACTCGATGGCGTTTTGGGTGGCGACCACCATGAAGGGCTGTTCCACCGCGAAGCGCTCGCCCTCCACCGTCACCTGGCGTTCTTGCATGACTTCCAGCAACGCCGACTGCGTCTTCGGGCTGGCGCGGTTGATCTCGTCGGCCAGCACCAGGTTCGCAAAGACAGGCCCCGGCCGGAATTCGAAAGTTCCCATCGTGCGGTTGTACAGGTAGCCGCCCGTAATGTCTCCGGGCAGCAGGTCAGGGGTAAACTGGATGCGCTGGAACCTCAACCCGAGCGCCTGTGCGAGCGAGGTGCAAAGCAGCGTCTTGCCAAGCCCGGGGAAATCCTCAAAAAGGATGTGACCCCCCGCAAGCACGCTTGCGACGACCTTTTCCAGAAGTTCATCCCTGGTGACGATGACCGCTTTCAAAGCTTCCAGCACATCTCTTACCAGCCGGTTCACCGTGCGAGTCTCCATATCGTTCCCCCTGCACCATGCTCAAGATACCCCGCAGCCCGGCAAGCAGCGCCAGCGCTGCAAGCAGGTAGAGGGGCCAGAGTAACCGGACCCGGACGGCGCCAACCAGCGAAGCCAGGGAGGCGCCGGCGGCGGCATACCCCAGTGCCCGAAGGGCCGCCAGGCCCAGGGCCCTCCGTACGGGCCGCATCGGCCGCCAGGCCTCTCGCGGCGCCACGCCGCTGTCCCGAAGGAGGGCGTACAGTTCGGCGACCTCCCAGTAAAACACCAGCACCCCCGCCCATGCCGCCGCCTGGACGACCGGCAGCTCGCCCCACGCCAGCGCCCCGATGAGGGCGATTGTCCAGACCCAGGACGAGGCGGCTGCCCAACGCCGGCCTCCCGAGGCAATGGCTGTCACGAGTACGCCGAGCCCCACCAGCTCTACCGCCAGCGCGAGCCCCTTCAGGGCCTGCCACGAGCCGAGAAAGGCCCAGGTTCTCCAGGCAAACCCGCCCGAAATGACGGTCATGACCAGGATCAGTTCCGCCATGGGACGCCTGCTCCCGTCCGGTTGGAGGGTAACCTCGCCAGCACGGGATCGAGCGGGTGCTCCCCATTCCATTGCACGCATCGCACGCCGGCGCGCCGCAGCCGCCGGACTGCCAGCTCCTGCTCGAGCCTCCACAACTCGAGGGCGACCTGCCGTTGTGGGGAGCGTGAAGCCCACTGCCACAGCCGGAGCGCCGTGTTGAGGTGAACCAGAAGCACCGGGTGGCCGCGCCGCCCCAGGTCCGTGAGGGCCAGCGAAGCCCTGGCATCGAGAAGCGGACTCACTGCCACGACTGCCGATTCCGCGGGCAGGATTGAATCGGGCAGGCCGTCGAGGCTCAACGCGACGTAACTTTGCATAGCCCGGACGCCGGCCAGGTAATCCAGGATGCGGCGCAACTGCAGCGCCCCCGAACCCGGCTTGAGCCAGCCGAGAGTACCCCCGTAGACCAACACGCCGACCCGGTGGCGTGTCCGGAGCAGAAACTCGGCCACAGAGACGGCCGCTTCCAGCGTCAGTTCCAGGGTCGAACTGCGGCCGGCCGGAGCATCGACGAGCGCGTCGACGAAGATGACGAACGTCGCGTGGCGCTCTCGAAGCCGTTGGGCCACCATCAGGTCGTCCCGCTTCAGCGTCCAGCGCCAGTGAACGTGCCGTGGCGAGTCGCCGGCGGCAAACGGGCGGATACCGGAAAACTCGTATCCCCGCCCCGGCACGGGAGACGTGAAGTCGCCGGCCAGGATGAACGGGCGGGATCTGGGAGGCCCCCACCTGCAAAGCGGCACGAGCCTCGGCTGGACCTGACAGCAAGCGTCATTGTTCGGCTCCGCTTGCGGGCCTCTACGCGGCGCGAAGGCCCACGCACCGTCGGGGGCAATGGCCACGCCTGAGGGCGTACCGACGGAGTGGAGCCCTCGGCATCGGGCGACCAGCGGAATGGTAAGACGAACCGGCCTGTCCGGGCGCAGTTCCACCACGACGGGTCGGGCCTTACGAGCTTCAAACGCCGGTGTGACATCGAGGCCGGCGACAACCAGCGGGAGCCAACGGTCCGACTCGAGCGTCAGCGAGGCCAGGACGCCGTCGCCGACCCTTGCCACCCGGCGATCTACCGAAACCTCAACGGAGAACCGGGGCCGGCGGGTCAGCACCAGGGGCACCGCCAGGGCCGCCGCAAGCACCCAAAAGGCCGTTTCAAGAGCGGCCGGGCGCTGCGCGAACCGGGACCCGACCAGCATGAGGGCGCCAATGATCGCGTACGAGGCCATACGGGGCAGCAGAAACGCATCCACAGCTTACCCGTCCCACCGGCGGCGGATCGCGTCGGCGACGGCACGAACCCGAGCAGGCGTTGGAGGGAGGCCCCGCGCCAGTTCTGCGGCCGCGGGCCCCATGAGTTCGGACGCCAGGGCCTCACGGCGGCCCGGATCCTGGTTTGGCGTGAAAAGACGAGGCCGTCCTGAGGGCCTCTCCCGGGCAATGGCTATCAGCCAGTCGACCAGCGCCCCGTTGAACTGAACCGGATTCGTCATGGCCCATTGCGCCAGCTTCAGGCGGGCCTCGACCTCCTCCGGCACCCCGTGTCCCTGCGCCGCCCGCCTGGGCGGGCGCCGATGCGCGCCGCGCGGCCACCCGACCGGCAGTCTCCGCGCGTACCCGAAGGAAAACCAGAGCACAACGAGGCCAACGCCGAGCCGCAAAGCCAGTTCCGGCAAGTCACCCCCCGGCCTCATGGTGCCGTTTGGCGCCTCCCCGGCGGGCAGTACGGCTGCCCGAAGATGCTTTGGAAGATGGTTTGTGTCATTGCGGCCGCCCCTGCTGAAGGAGCTCCCAAAGCCGCCTCACCGCCTTGACCGCTTCAACCTGATCGGATGGCCCCACGGGTCCTGAGCCGTAAGCGGCCTTGCAATAGAGGTGGGCGAGACGGTCTGCCTCCGCGGTTTTTCGGATGACGGCCGGGCAACCGGCTGCCAGATACTCCGCCGGTGTCTGCGAGGGTGGCCGGCGCTGTCCAAGCCCGCCGGTAATGAGCTCGAGCAGATGGAAGGCTGCCATGACCGCCTCTGTCGGGTCGTCCGCGCGTGCTACGGCTTCAGCCAGGCGTTCAAACTCCGCGGCGCCCATCCCGGCATCGTTCGCGCCCGGCCGTGCCGCGACCAGCGGGGCTGTGTCGGAGGAGTCCCCAGAGCGGGAGTCTTCCGCTGCCCTCCTGCGCAGCCTGGCCATCACCGGCAGCGCCGCGGCACCCAGCAGGATTGCCCCGGCGATCCAGGCGTCCGCCCAGCCGGAAACCCCCTTAGCCCCCGTCGCGGCAACCTGTCCCGGCCGTCCGGTGATGTCGCCTGGCTCGATCCCCGCCTCGGAGACCGCCGGCGGGAGTTGGGCCGGCAACGACCCGCTGTCGCTGCCGCCCCGCTCGCTGAGGAGCCGGTAGCCCGTCAGGGAAATTCCCATCAGCATGCCGGCCACGAGCGCGTAGGCCCACCAGGGGGTGGGAGGCTCTTCTACGACCCGGACCCACCCCGGCTCCCCCTTGCGCCGGCGACGGCGGGGTGCGAGGGCCCGCAGGAAGGCTGCGATGCCCGCCGCAGCCCCCGCGCATAGCAGGACGACCGCCCCGGCCGGCAGCCTCGATACCGTTTGCCGCATCCAGGCGCCCGGCGAGCCCGGGTGCACAGCCCTGCCGAACTCCGGCTCGGCGGCCAGCAGCAGGGCGGCCCCGGCTCCCGCCAGCGCCAGGGCTGTCAGCGCCTTGACCGACCGGGCTTTCACGGTATGGTCACCCCTCCGAGCCGTCCGGCGAGCCCACAGATGCACGCGGCGCAAGCCCGGTGGGCAACTCGACGGTTACAGACAGTTGCTGGTGCTCGCCGGACAGCAGGGGAGCCGTGTGGCGCTCACAAAGCGCCGTGCTTTTGAGCCGGATCAGGGTCGGCGCCCGCCGGGTACCCGGCATCTCTCATGGGGCCTCCTCCCGGGCAGGAGAGGCCACACAATAAGAAAGGCCCCTACCCGCCTTTGTTCGGTAGAGGCCATCAGCCCCCGCCAGCCGTCCGGGGGCGGTTGAGAGGCGAGCCTCATCGCCTGGGCAGCCATCGCCGCCGACTTGATCTTACAGGGGTCACGGGCCCGCCGTCAACGTCGTACAAGCCTCTCGAGTCACCTGCCGCCCGCAAGCCCTTCCCGGGATGTGCCGGCCCTGCTCTTGGACCCTCTTGCCCGGGCAAACCGCCTCGTGGTATAAACGCTGCAGCGGTGGTGGAGTCCACCGGGGCGGCCTTGGTGGCGCCCAAACCGCGGCAACGCCAATGACTCCTGTCCGTGCCGGCGCGCGGCCAGGGGTCTTTTCATGTCCCGTGGCCGTCGCCGGCCCAATACGCCCGGCGACGGAGGGACGTCAATTGGAAAGCGCGTGGGTTGCCGCGTCGGTCTGGATGGCCCTTGCTCTGCTCGCCAGCGTCGTGTCGATTCGCCTCGTCATCTCGGTCG
>JBFMCJ010000113.1 GCA_040754675.1 Bacillota bacterium | reverse complement strand
GCGCCTTACGTGGAAGCGGCTCAAGCCCTGGGCGCCACCTGGGCTCACATTGCCCGCCACCACCTCCTGGCGGGCATGGCGCGGCCCCTGCTCGCCCAGGGGGCCGCGTCGGCGGCCATCGCCCTCGTGGCCGACGCCGGGTTGAGCTACCTCGGCCTCGGGCTGCAGCCGCCCACGCCGTCGTGGGGACTCCTCTTGAAAGAGGCCCAGCAGGCCCTGGGCCTTTCCCTCTGGCCGGCGGCTGCGCCGGGCCTCTTTCTCGCCGCGGCGGCCCTGTGCTTCAACACCATCGCCTCCGGGCTGCAATCACCCAGGTGAGGGCGCACCCGGCGGAAGGTGACGCAGCAGAGCCTTGGCTACGCCTGCGGGAATAGCTCGGCCACAGACGCGCTTCAAGTGGTGGCTGGCCGGGAGGGCCGGTACGCCCGGTTTACGCCTTTGGGTTTGCCGGAGGCAGCCGCTTCCCGAGTTCCCTTGCGAACAGGAGCATGAAGGCAAGGCCCTGCCGCGTGTCCGCGTCCGTGGCAAGGCGGGCAAGCTGGCCGAGGCTTGGCGGCTTCTTCTGGGTTCGAGCCTGCCTGGCGGCGGCTCCCAGCGCCCGCAGGGCGTCCGGGAGCACCGGCTGCCCGTTCTGGACAAGCTCGTCCGCCAGCGCTCCGGCCTCGGCTGCAAGCGACGCCATGCGCACCACGATCCCCGGCGTCATCGAGTCGACCATCGCCTTGAGGGCCTCCGCCAGGTCGGCGAGCACCCCCAGGGTACCGGAAGCCTCGAGTTCGTCGAGCCGGGCGAGCAGGCGCTGCTGGACGCCGGCCGTCGGCGCGCCGTTGTGCGCGCCCGCCTGGGTCTGGTTGTTGCTGGCGCTTTGAGGCATGGGTTCTTTTCCGTCCCTCCCTCGCAAGCGACGTCTCCGAAAGCCGCACGCCTGTTCGCTACAGGAGCCCCCGCGCCGAGAGCCAGTAGAGTTCGTTGTACGCCAGCTTGAACTGGTGCAGCATGGGCGACGCCCTCGCCGGCCTCGGCGGCCGGGTGTAGCTGAACTCGATGTAGCTCCCCTCCTCGCCGCCCGCCTCGATGAAGCAGAACACCTTTCCGTCGTAGCGGTGCGACGGAGGTTGCCCCTCCAGGGCGGCGGCGATGTTCTCGGCCGCCACCTCGGCCTCGTAGTGGGCAGTGGAGCCGGCTTTGCTCACGGGCAGGTTCGTGGCGTCCCCCACCACGTAGATGTTGTCGTAGCCGGCCGCCTGCAGCGTGTAGCGGTCGGTGGCGACGAAGCCCTGCTCGTCACCCAGCCCGGAATCCGAGATGACGCGGGCACCCCGGTGGGGCGCGACCGAGATCAAAAGGTCGTAGTCGTACTCGCTGCCCTCCAGGCTGAACACCTTGCGGGATTCGGGATCGAGGCGTTGCACGTTGAAGAAGGTCTCCGCCACGATGCCGCGCCGCTCGAACTCGGCGGCGGCCCACTCGGACACGGGCGGCAGCGAGTGGAGGCGACCGATCGGGTAGGTGTAGACGACCTCCACGCCGTCCCGCCGTCCCAGGCTGCGGAAGTAGCGGTCGAGGGTGAACACCATCTCCAGGGGCGCGACCGGGCACTTGTGCGGCACGTCCACGGTCAGGACGATGCGGCCGCCCTCGAACCGCCGAAGCGCGTCCCGCAGCCGCACCGCATCCTCGGCCGTGTAGAAGCCATGCGCCCCTTCGGCCATCCCGGGCACTCGCGTCGGGTCAGGGTAAGATCCGGTCGCGATGACGAGGTAGTCGTACGCGTAGATGGCGCCGTTTTGGGTGATGACCCGGGACCCCTTCGCGTCGATCTGCTCGGCCGGGTCAACGACCAGCTTCACGCCGGGAACCAAAAGCGACGCCTGTTCCCGCTGAAAGCGGGACAGCGGCGCCTCCCCGAACGCCATGAAGAGGAACCCGGGCTGGTAGGTGTGCCACGGGGAGGCGGTCAACTGGATGACCTCGAGCGCCCCTGCTTCGATGCGGCCGCGCAGCCGCCGGGCCAGATGGTTGGCCACCATGGTGCCGCCCGGCCCGCCGCCCAGAATCAGGACGCGGTTTACCTTGCTCACCGCCGCCTTCTCCCCCTAGCGCGCCTTTCGCACGCCGATCCGCCAGTGATCGCCCTCTTCGAGCACGTAGAGGAGGTCGTGGCCGGCCTTCTTGATCCACTCCGGCACGTCTTTGCTCGAGCCCCGGTCGCTCGACCAGAGTTCCACCACCGTGCCGACGGGCTGCGCCTTGATGGTCTTGATGAGTTCCATCAGAGGCCCCGGGCAAAAGGACCCTCGGGCATCCACGACCCGGTCGGGCTTGACCTGTGCGCCGTTGAGGCTGTCCGCCTGCCCTGCCGTGGCCTTGTCGATGGCCATCGAACGCTCGCCTCCCTATATGGTCAGGATCTGAGCGCCTTCCGACTTGCCGAAAAACGCGGTGACCCCGATGACGTCCTCCACCAGGTCGGTGAAGTCTTCGGGCTTCCACCCCATCACGTCCGCCGCCAGGGCGCAGCCGTAAACGTGGAGGTCCCCGAGTTCGCGCCCCTGGCGGAGCAGGTCGTAGAAGAGCGGGACCTTCTTGGCCACGAGTTCCCGGCCCACGTCGTCGAGCACGAAGTCCCGCCTTTCGATCACGGACCGGCGGAACTGCCCCAGCGCCTCCATGGTGGCGAAGACGTTGACCTCCATGCCTGCCGATGCCGCCACCGACGCCATCAGGCTTGCGGCGTGGAGCTTGCTCAACTGGGGCGACAGCACGACGATCGACAGCTTCGGCCGATCCGGCATAGCCGTGTATTCCCTCCCCCGTTGGGTTGATACCATGCCGTGCAGGGTATCATCCAACCCCACTGTAACGACTTGTGAAGTCCGTCACCAAGTGACAACTGTCCATCCTTTCCGAGGGCAAACGCCCGGGGCTTTCGCCCCTCGAGGGGTGAATGCCGCCCGCAGCTGCCCGTCGGCCGGCGCGGCTCCCTCGGGCCGGGAACGGGAGGGAGCCCGGGGAGCAAAGGGGAGGGTAAAATGAAAAGCGAAAGCGCTTAACTCAACAAGCGAGCGCCGGGAACGAGGCGGGGCGGCGCGTTTGGGAGGGGTGCCTGTGACCTGGAAGCCGGGCGTGTACGACAGCGATGACGAGCAGGACAACGAGGAGGACGCCAGCGATGCCAGCGGCCGCCACGGCGCCACAGGTAGCCTTCCAGGGGTGGGCAGGCCCGTTCGCCGCTTCCGGGTGAGCGTCGGCGGGATCCCTTACCTGGTGGAAGTCGAGGAGCTGCCGGAACGGCAGGTCTTGCGGACGCTGATGAGGTCCGCCGCTTCGGGGCCTGGCCCCTCGTTCTCCGAACCCTCTTTGCGGCCGCTCCCCGGGGCCATAAGCGGCCGCCCGCCCTGGCCCGGCTGGGGGAACCGCCCGTGATGGCGGCGCGGGACATGCTCCCTGACCTGGCGCGGCGCGTGCGCTCGGGTGACCGCGGGGCTGTGGCCAGAGCCCTGACCATCGTGGAGAGGGCGAGCCTCGACGGCGAGTTGCACGCGCCGGCCGCTGCCGAGGAAGCGGGCGTTCAAGCGCTGCTCGCGGGGGTCATCCGGGCGCACGTGGTCGGCATCACGGGCGCGCCGGGTTCGGGGAAGAGCACCCTCATCGGCCACCTGGCCGTGCACCTGCGCCGGCAGGGACGCAAGGTCGGCATCCTTGCGGTGGATCCGTCGAGCCCGTTCTCGGGCGGCGCCGTGCTGGGCGACCGGCTGCGGATGGGGCTTCCCGCCGACGACCCGGGGCTGTTCATGCGCAGCCTGGCGAGCCGGGGCCACCAGGGCGGGCTGGCGCTTTCGGTGTTCGGTATGGTGCGGGTGCTGGACGCGGCCGGCATGGACCTCATTTTGGTCGAGACCGTGGGCGCCGGCCAGAACGACGTCGGCGTGCTCGGGGTGGCGCACACGGTGGTGCTGGTGTTCAACCCGGCGGCCGGCGACGAGGTTCAGGCGCTCAAGGCCGGGATCGTGGAGATCGGCGACGTCATGGTGGTGAACAAGTCCGATCTGCCGGGCGCCGATGAAGCCTACCGGGCCATCATGAGCGTCCTGGGGCTCTCGCCGGAGGCGCCGGGCCTCTGGAGGCCGCCGGTGCTGCAGGTCTCGTCGGTGCGCCAGAGCGGCTTCGCTGAACTGGCCGACGCCGTGGAGCAGCACCGCCGCTACCTCGACTCCGGGCCGGCCGGCGCCCAACGCCGGCGCACGCAGGCCGAGTGGGAGCTGCGGGCCGCCCTGCTCGCCGCTCTGGAACGCCGGTATCTGGGTGCGGCCCGGGAGTCGGGGCTGTGGGGGCAACTGGTGGAGCAGGTGGCACAGGGCCGGATCGCCTCCTATCAAGCGGCTCTCCGCCTCGTTGGCGACAACCGGCCCGGCGACCCTACCCCTTGACCGCCCCCGCCAGGATGCCGCGCACGAAGTAGCGCTGCAGGGCGAAGAAGACGGCCACGGGCACCACCATCGAGACGAACGCAGCCGCCGTCAGCACGTGCCACTCCTGCCCGAAGCTGCCCACCAGGCTGCTGAGCTTGAGCGTGAGCGGGGCGGTCTGGGCGCCGCCGCCCAGGTAGATGAGGGCGACCAGCAGGTCGTTCCATACCCACAAGAACTGGAAAATCGCCAGCGACGCGAGCGCCGGCGTGGACATGGGCAGCGCCAGCCGGAAGAACGCCGACAGCGGCGAGGCGCCGTCGATGTATGCCGACTCGAACACCTCTTCCGGGAGTGACGCGAAGAAGTTGCGCATCAGGTAGATGGCGAAGGGCAGCCCGTAGCCGGTGTGGGCAAGCCACAGCCCGGCGAGCGTCCCCGCCAGGCCGCTCTGGCTGTAAATCCGGAGGATCGGGACGAAGGTCATCTGCAGCGGCACGACGAGAAAGGCCACCACCGCAAGAAACAGCACCTGCCGCCCCGGAAAGTCGAGCCAGGCGAACGCAAAGGCAGCGAGCGACGCCAGCAGGATGGGCAGCAGCGTGGCCGGCACCGTGATGAGGAAGCTGTTGAAAAAGGCCCGGCCCATCCCCTGCTGGCCGAGGACGTGCCGGTAGTTTTCGAGCGTCCACCGGGTCAGGTCGAAGGGGTTGGCAAAGATGGTCCACCACCCGGAACCCGCCACGTCCGGCGCCGGCCGGAGCGAGCTGACCAGAAGCCCCAGGGTCGGCAGCAACCACGCCAGCGCCACCAGCACCACCACCGTGTCGACCAGGGCGCCGGGCGCGGTGCCGCCAACGGAGCGGCCCCTCATCGCTCGGCCTCCTGCTGCCTGAAGCGGCGGATGTTGGCCAGCATGACGGGCACGATGGCCAAAAACAGAATGACCGCGATGGCGCTGGCGCGCCCGAAGTGGCGGAACTGGAACATCTCCTTGTACATCCGGTTGGCCATCACTTCCGTGTCGAAGTTGCCATTGGTCATGACGTAGACGATGTCGAACACCTTCAGCACGTTGATGACCATGGTGGTGGCCACCACGGCCACGGTGGACTGGAGCAGCGGGAGGCTGACCTTCCAGAAGACCTGCCACTCGCCGGCCCCGTCGACCCGGGCGGCCTCCAGCAGTTCCCTCGGGATGCCCTTGTAGGCGGCCGACAGCACCACCATGGCAAAGCCGGTCCAGATCCAGACCCCCACGGCAATGAGGGCCAGGTTGTTGATCCACGGGCGTTCGATGAGCCATCCCACAGGCTCGCGCCCAAACAGCATCAGAAGCTGGTTCGCAAGCCCGATCTGGGCTGAAGTCGCCGGCCGGTAGGCGTAGATGAACTTCCAGATGACGCCCGCTCCCACGAACGAAATGGCCATGGGCAGGAAGATGACCGACTTGGCCACCGCCTCGTAGCGCACCCGGTCCGCCAGCACCGCGAGCACCAGGCCCAGGCCCACGGTGGCGGCGGTGAAGACCAAAAGCCACAGCAGGTTGTTGCGGAAGGCCGTGCGCATGGCGCTGGAGGTGAACAGGTCGACGTAGTTGTGGAAGCCGACGAAGTGCTGCGACCGGCGGTCGAAGAAGCTCAGGTAGACGGTGCCGAGCGTCGGGTAGGCCAGGTAGAAGCCGACCAGCAGCAGGGCCGGCCCCGTGAAGCCCCATGCCCACGCTCTGCCGCGCTGCATTCACGTCCCTCCGTTCAAAGTTCGACCGTGGGCCCGGCAGGGCCCGGGGGCGGGCACTGCTCCCGCCCGCGAGGCCCTGCCGCACCGTGACGGGATCAGCGGTAGGCGTCCTTTGCAGCCGACTCGATGGCGCGCAGCGTGTCATCCAGCGACTCGCCGCCCACGTAGCGCAGGATCCCCTCCCAGAAGGCGCCCGATCCCACTGCCGCCGGCATCAGGTCGGATCCGTCGAAGCGGAAGACCTCGGCGCTGACCAGGATCTGGGCCGCTTTGCGGGTGAGCGGGTCGGGGTAGACCTCCATGCGCACCGCCCGGTTGGCGGAGAGCTTCCCGAGCGCTGCCACCCAGCGCTCCTGGGCCGCCGGCGAGGCCAGGTACTGCATCACCTTGCGAGCTTCGGGCGTGTCGCGCAGCATGCCGACCATGTCGGCTGCGCCCAGGGCGGGTGTGCCCCAGCGCGCATCGATGGGCGGCAGTGCGAAGAAGTCGTAGTCCTGGCCCGCCACCAGGCCCGGGTTGTTCTGGCGGATGAAGCTCTGGATGAACGTGGCCTGCCGGTGCAGGTACGCCCTGGGCGGCGACGTGAACAGGAAGTTGGGCGCATCCCCGAAGTTGGTCGACAGCGCGCCGGTGGTGCCGCCGTACACGTACCTCGGGTTGCGGGCGATCTGCCCGAAGATCTCCCACGCCCGCTTCACCCGGGCGTCCGTCCACGGGATCTGGTGGGCCACCCACTGGTCGTAGACCTCAGGCCCGGCCGTCCGGAGCATGATGTCCTCGATCCAGTCGGTGCCCGGCCAGCCGCTGGCTGCACCGCTCTCCAGCCCGATGGCCCAGGGCGTCACGCCGCCTGCGGCGATCCGTTCGGTGAGGCTCATGAGCTCGTCCCAGGTCTTCGGGACGGTGTACCCCCGGGCAGCGAACGCCTTCGGGTTGTACCACACCAGGCTCTTCAGGTCGGCGGAGATGAAGATGGCGTGCAGCTTGCCCTGGTAGCTCCCCAGGTCGATCCAGACGGGGGCGTACTGGTTTTTGAGCGTGTTCATGTCGAGCACTTTGGAGAGGTCGACCAGGTGACCCTCGGCGGCCAGTTCACGCATCTGGCCGGGGTTGGGCAGCGCCGCCAGGTCCGGAGGGTTGCCGGCCGCCACGCGGGTGGTCAGCACCGCCGGCAGGTCCCGGGTGCCCGTGAACTCCACCTTGATGCCGGTCTCCTTCTCGAAGGGCTCCAGGACCTTCAGGAACGCTTCCAGTTCCTGCCCGCCCCAGGTGCCCAGCATGGTGACCGTGCGGGGGGCCGCAAGGCCGGGCAAGGAGAAGGCGGCGGCCGGCAGGGCCACCATCAACAACGCCAAACCAAGGCGCCTAAAACGAGCCCAACGCTGCGAACGCTCCTTCATGAGGGCCCTCCTTCCAGGCCGGTAGCTGAACTGCGCCATGCCGGGCCTGCCAGGCCCTTGCTCGCATCCTGACGGCGGCTGCTACACCCCCCTTCGGGAGCTCCCCGCGGCCTCAGCGCTCTCGTTGGCCGGGGCCGTGGAACGCCCGGGATGCAATACGCAGGGAACGACGACCGACCGGGCACCGGGCTCGGGGCCGGCGGCCGGGAGGTCCCGGTCGGGCCGGTGGCGGCGGCCGATTTGCTCCAGCAGGAGTTCGGCCACCAGCGTGCCGAGCTGGCGGATGGGTTGCGCGGCCGTGGTGAGGGGAGGGTCGACCAGCCTTCCCAGGTTGATCCCGTCGAACCCCACCACCGATACGTCCTCAGGCACCCGAAGCCCGGCGTCCCGAAGTGCCTCGATGACCCCGATGGCCATCAGGTCGTTGCACGCGAAAATGGCGCTCAGCCGCACGCCTGCGAACGCGGCCCGCTCTGCCTCGATCAGTCGCCGGGCTGCCGCGAAGCCGCCCTCCCGGGTGAAGTCAGCTTCGACCACCCGGTGTGGCGGCACGCAAGCGCCGGCACGCTCCATGGCCCCGGTGAAGCCCGACAATCGGCGGCGCGCGGCGACCAGGTGCAGGGGGCCGGTCACGCAGGCGATCTCGCGATGGCCCAGCTCGATCAGATGCTGCACGGCGAGCCGGGCGCCGCCGGCGTTGTCACCGTCCACGCTGAAGAGCCGGTCCGCGGAGCCGCCGGCCGCCGGTTCGGGCGTCCCGAGCGTCACAAACGGCACCTGGTGCTGCATCAGCATCGCAAGGCGCGGGTCATCGGCGGCAATCTCGGTCAACACGGCCCCGTCCACCATGCTGCCGACCACCAGGTCTTCGAGGCTGCCGGGCGCCGAGGCCGGAAGGTCTCGCGACTCGGAAGCGGCCGGGCGGTCAGGGAGGGTCAGCACCAGGTTGTAGCCGGCGGAGGTGAGCCGGTCGCCGAGAGCTCCCAGGAACTCCAGGAAGAACGGGTCGGAGAAGCTGCGGGGCGGCGCCGGCGTTGCCACCGCCACCATGAACGTTCGCCCCCGGGCGAGGGCGCTCGCAATACGGTGGCGGCTGTAGCCCAGGCGCCTGGCCGCCTCCTCGATGCGAAGCCGCGTCTCGGCCTTGACCCGGCGATCGCCCGCCAGGGCCCTGGAGACCGTTGACTTGGAGACCCCTGCCTCCCTGGCCACGTGCGCAATGCTGGGCTTCACAGCCCCGATGGCTTCCTTCCCGGTCACGTCGCGAAATACAACCGGTTGTATTCAACCGTTTCCACACACCGCCGCCCATCCCCTGCCTGCTTCCCCCCTTCGGCCGGTCCAGCACCCGGGTCCTAGCCTGGGCATATCCTGCCGGTGACCTGGCCAGGAGGACGGGGTGGGGGGCGTGCCGCTTGGCTCGGCACAGGAAGTCGCGCGAGTACCTGGACGACTGGATCGCGGTGGCCGTGGGCCTGTTGCTGGTGGGGATGGCCGGCTTTGGTTGGCTTCGTGGCGTCCCCTGGTAACGGCTGACGCGTTGCGGTGGGCCCTGGCGGGCAGCCTGCTTGGGGGATTGGCCCTCGTGGCCCGCACGCTGACGGGCGCGACCGGTTGGTCGGACGGCTACCCCCTGTGGGCGATGCTGCTGGGAGCCGGTGCCGGAACGTTCGGGCGCCGGATGGGCCGGTTCCACGTGGTGAGGCGGCTGGCCCGCAGCGAGGTCTTCTTGAAGGTCGGCCTCGTACTGCTGGGTGCGTCCGTGCCCCTCGGCCAGGTGCGCAGCGTGGGCGGCCGGGGCCTGGCGCTGGTGGCCCTCGGCGTCGTCACCGTGTTTGCGTTCACGTGGTGGCTGGCGACGAAGCTTGCGCTGGACCGGCGGCTGCGGTCCGTGCTCTGTTCAGCCGTGGCGGTGTCGGGCCTGTCCGGGGCAGCGGCCACCGCCGCGGCCGTCCGTGCCCAGAGCGAGCAGCTGGGTCTGGTCACGGCCCTCGTCATCCTGACGGGGCTGCCGATGAGCGTGCTTCAGCCGCTGATGGCGCGGTGGCTCCACCTGCCCTCGCCGGTGGCCGGCGCCTGGGTCGGCAGCAACCTGGACACGACGGCCACCGTGCTGGCGGCCGGATCCATGCTGGGGGAGGGGGCGCTGCGGGTCGCCTCGGTCGTCAAGGTGGCGCAGAACTGCCTCATCGGCCTGGTGGCGGCCGCCCTGGCCGCTGCGGGCGACGGCCGCCGCGGGCTTTGCGTCATCGTCGACGCGTGGCGGCGCT
>JBFMCJ010000112.1 GCA_040754675.1 Bacillota bacterium | reverse complement strand
GGCGAGGGGAGAATCGCCGGCTCGCCCCCGCCTTTCCTGCACTCCAGGGCTTGCCCGCAGGCGCAGGCAGGAGGTTGAATCGTGCAGCTTTTCGCCCAGCAGCTGGTGAACGGTCTGACCCTGGGTTCCGTCTACGCTCTGGTCGCTCTGGGCTACACCATGGTTTACGGCGTGCTGCGGCTCATCAACTTTGCCCACGGTGAACTCTTCATGCTGGGCGCGTACCTGACGCTGTCCGCCACCACCGTCCTGGGTCTGGGGAGCGCCTCCGCGCTGGGCGGCGCGCCCGCGGCCGGGGGCGGCAACGTGTGGCAGGGCGCGGTCCTCTTCCTGGTGATCGTTGCCATCGGGGTGGCCGTGGCGGTCGCCGCCGTGGGGCTCGCTCTGGAACGGATCGCCTATCGCCCGCTGCGGCATTCGACCCGCCTTGCGCCCGTGGTGTCGGCGCTGGGGGCCAGCGTGTTCTTACAGAACGCCGTCATGCTCATTTACGGCCCGCGCTATCAGGTGCTGCCCGAGGGGCTCCTGCCAGCGTGGTCGGCGCCGGTGTTCGGTATCGAGATCACGCTGCTGCAGTTCGTGATTCTGGGCATTTCGGTGGCCCTGATGGTGGGGCTGTACCTGTTCGTTCAGCGCACGGCGCTGGGGATGGCCATCCGCGCAACGGCCCTCGACCATGAGGCCGCCCGGCTGATGGGCATCAAGGTGGACCGGGTCATCCAGTGGGTGTTCGTGCTGGGCCCGGCGCTGGGGGCGGTGGCAGGGCTTCTCATCGGACTGTATTACCGCCAGATCAACTTCACCATGGGGTGGACCTACGGGCTGCGGGCGTTTACGGCGGCCATCCTGGGCGGCATCGGCAACATCCCGGGCGCCATGGTCGGGGGGCTCTTGCTGGGACTCCTGGAGGCGATGGGTTCGGGCTACATCTCCGTGGCGTGGAAGGACGCCATCACCTTTTTCGTTCTCATCCTCATCCTCATCGTGAGGCCCACCGGGCTTCTGGGGGAGCGGGTGGCGGAGAAGCTTTGAGGCACGCCTGGCTGTGGGTCGCGGCGGCGGGAGTGGCGTGGGCTCTGTTTCCCGTCGTCGTGCGAAACGCTTACTGGATCGACGTGGCCAACTTTTACGGCATCTACGCCTTGCTCGCCCTCAGCCTCAACCTCATCGTGGGGGAGGCGGGGTTGTTCAACCTGGGGCACGCCGCATTCTACGCCGTGGGAGCGTACACGACGGCCATCCTCAACACCCGCTTTGAGATTCCCACGCTGGTGCTCCTGCCGGTTAGCTTCGCGGTGGCGGCTGCCGCCGGGGCCATCCTCACCCGCCCCATCCTGCACCTTCGGGGCGACTACCTGGCGATGGTCACCATCGGGTTCGGCGAGATCGTGCGGATCGCGCTGACCAACAACCTGTTCGGCCTGACCGGCGGCCCGAACGGGATTTTCGGCATCGACCGGCCGGTGCTGGGGTCGTTCACCATTCGCCAGCCGGCGCACTACTTTCACCTGATCTGGGTCATCGTGGCGGCCACCATCTGGATCACGCTGCGGCTGCAGCGGTCGAGGATCGGCCGCGCCTGGAACTACATCCGGGAAGACGAAGTCGCCGCCCAGGCCATGGGCATCGACCCCGTGCGCGTCAAGCTGCTGGCGTTCGTGCTGGGAGCGGGGCTTGCGGGAGTGGCCGGTAGCCTGTACGCGGCCCGGATGACGGTCATCGCGCCGGAGCGGTTCAACTTCTGGGAGTCGGTGGTCATCTTCAGCATGGTGGTGCTGGGCGGGCCCGGTTCCATCCCCGGGGTGATGCTGGGGGCGTTTGCGATGTGGGTACTGCCCGAACTCTTCCGGGAGTTCGCGCAGGCCCGCATGCTCGTGTTCGGGGCGGCCATGGTGGCCATGATGGTCTTCCGGCCCGAGGGGCTCTGGCCGAGCGCGCTCTGGCTGCGGGCGGCCAGGGCTTACCGGGAGGTCGGTCCGGCACCTGAAGCGACGTCTTCGACGGCGCAAGCGAATTCACCCATCGAGGGCATGGCGGCGCCTGGGCCACAAACGAGGGGGTCGGCGCATGGCTGAACGCATGCAAGCCGCCCGAGCGGCAACGGCACTGCACCCGCTTGCCGGCCGTCCCTCTGCCGGGGACGGAACAGCGCTTCTCGAGCTCAGCGAGGTGAGCCGGCGGTTCGGCGGCGTGGTGGCGTGCGACCGCGTCAGCATGGAGGTCTGGCCGGGCGAGATCGTGGGGCTCATCGGGCCCAACGGCGCGGGGAAAACCACCCTCTTCAACCTGATCACCGGCATCTACCGGCCGGACACGGGCGACATCCGCTTGCGGGGCCGCAGCGTGGTAGGTCTCAAGCCCCACGAGATCACGGGGCTGGGCGTGGCACGCACGTTTCAGACCATCCGCCTCTTTCGGAACCTGACGGCCCTGGAGAACGTGATGGCCGGGCTGCACCGGTCTGCGCACAGCGGGATACTCGATGCAGTTTTCGGGACCCAGCGGCACCGCCTGGAGGAACGCCACGCCGCCAGCCGCGCCCGCGAGCTTCTGCAGCGGCTGGGCATCGCTCACCACGAGCAGCGCCTTGCCCGCCACCTGCCATACGGCGACCAGCGTCGGCTCGAGATCGCCCGGGCGCTTGCCACCGAGCCCGCGCTGCTCATCCTGGACGAGCCGGCGAGCGGGCTTTCCGATGCCGAGCGGGCGTGGCTGATGGAGTTCATCCGGAAGCTGCGGGACGACGGGATCACCATCCTGCTCATCGAGCACCACATGAGCGTGGTCATGGGCATCTCAGACCGGATCGTGGTAATGGACCAGGGCCGTAAGATCGCCGAGGGCCCACCGGCGTCTGTCCAGGCTGACCCGGCGGTGATTGAGGCTTACCTTGGCCAGGAAGTAGAGGACGAGGATGCAGGCTCAAAAGACGCAACCGGCGCCGCCGCTACTCCAGCTTGAGGACGTCCACGTCCACTACGACCGGGTGCACGCCCTGGCGGGGTTGAGCCTGGAAGTCCACCCGGGCGAGATCGTGGCGCTTCTGGGCGCAAACGGCGCCGGCAAGTCCACGACCCTGCGCGCGATCTCCGGGCTCGTGCGGCCCACCTCGGGTACCGTCCGGCTGCGGGGCGAGCCCATCACCCACCTGCCCCCGGATGAAGTCGTCCGACGGGGCGTGGCCCACGTCCCCGAGGGGCGGCGCATTTTCGCCACGCTCACCGTCGAGGAGAACCTGCGCCTCGGTGCCTTCCTGCGCCGCCGTGACCCGCAGGCCGTCGCACGCTCGATGGAGAGCGTCTTTGCCCTCTTCCCCAGGCTACAGGAACGGCGCCGCCAGCTCGGCGGCACCCTATCCGGCGGCGAGCAGCAGATGCTGGCCATCGGACGGGCTCTGATGGCCGAACCCAGCGTGCTGCTCCTCGACGAGCCGTCTCTGGGGCTGGCGCCGCTTCTTGTGCGAAACATCTTCGAGACGCTGCGCGCCATCAACCGGCGAGGCGTCGCCATCCTGCTGGTGGAGCAAAACGCCCGGGCGGCCCTGCGGCTGGCGCACCGGGCCTACGTTCTGGAAACAGGGCACCTCTTCGCCAGCGGCGAAAGCCGCGCCCTGGCCTCCGACGCCCGCATTCGCAGGGCCTACCTGGGGGCATAAGGGCCTACGCCATGCCCCGCCATGATGGGTAAGGCGTCTGGCTTTCCCCGGAAGCCCGGCCGCACCCTGAAGAGGCGGCCGATGCGAAAGCTGTCACCCCCACAAGCCCGGATCACCGGGTAGGGTGCGCCCGATACCGGAGCCCTCCGCCTTCTTCAGCAGGCGCGCCCCCAGCGCCACGTCCTCCAGCGCCACGCCCTGGGATTCGAACAGGGTGATCTCGTCCGGACGCTCCCGCCCCGGGTAGCGGGCCGCCACGACGTCGGCGAGCTCCACGACTTTGTCCCATGAAAATCCGGCGCTTTCGGCTCCCAGCAGGTCGCCGCATTCCAGGCGCGCCTGCGCCAGATCGTCCACAACGACCCGGTGGGCGCCGAGCACCGTCGCCGCCGCCAGCTCCCTCCGCGCGGCGTGGTTGGAACCGGCCGCGCAGATGCACGTTCCGGGGGCCACGGCCTCGTCCGGGACGACCGGCTCTTTCGAGTTCGTGACGGTGACCACCACGTCCGCGCCTTCGACAGCCTGATGCACTGTGGCAGCGGCGACCAGCCGAACCCCCGGCAGCGAAGGTTGCATGCGGGTGCCGAACGCCTCGGCCCGGCCCGGAGTCCGGCAGAAGACCCGGGCCTCCTCGATGGGCAGCACCGAAGCCACGGCGGCCAGCTGCGTCTCGGCCTGGTAGCCGCAGCCGACGAGGGCCAGGACGCGGCTTTCCGGCCGGGCCATGAAGCGGCAGGCGACGCCGGTGGCCGCTCCCGTCCGCAGTTGCCCAAGCCGGTTCCCCTGGATGGCCGCCAGGGGCTTCCCCGACTCCGAGTCGAACAGGAAGACCATGAACCGGGCGCCCTCGCGGCTGGACGTGTAGGCCTTGAACCCCATCACGCCCAGACCCGGGATGGCCGCCGGCATCACCTGGAGCAACGCGCCGCCGCCCGCCCGCTGGCGCGGCCGGTTCTGCGCCTGGCCGGCGGCTTTGAGGGCGAAGGCCTCCTGCACCGCCTCCAGCGCGTCGTTCATCGTAAGGAGGCGCTCCACGTCGGCTTCGGTGAAAAACTTCATGCGGCCGCTTCCGCCACCCACTCCCGCATACGGCTCAGACCCTCCTGCAGTTCCTGGCGGGAAGCCGCATACGAGAGGCGGACGTACTGCTGGTCCTCGTCCGGCGCCGGCGTCCCGAAGGCCGGCCGGCCGAGCACCGCCACCCCTGCCTCCTGGAGCAAGCGGCTTGCGAAAACTCGAGCGTCGGCCGTTCCGACCCGCCTGCAGGCTTCCGTCACGTTGGGGAAGACGTAGAACGCCCCCGCCGGGACGCCCACCCGAACCCCGGGGATGGCGTTCAGGAGTTCGACGACGAGGTCGCGCCGCGCCTTGAACTCCGCCACCATGGCGCGCACCGGTTCCTGGGAGCCCTCCAGGGCGGCCACGCCCGCCATTTGGGTGAACGTGGCCGTGCACGACTCGACGTTGGTCACAAGCCGCGCCACGCTTTCGGCGACGGCTTTCGGCATGATGCCGTAACCGAGCCGCCAGCCGGTCATGGCGTAAGTCTTGGAGAACCCGTCGAGCACGATGACCCGTTCCTTCATCCCCGGGAGGCTTGCGATGCTGACGAACTCCCGGTCGAACAGGATGCGGGAGTAAATCTCGTCGGAGAGCACCCACAGATCGTGCTCGACGGCGAGGCGCGCCACCGCCTCGAGCACGTCGCGGCCAAGCACCCCGCCGGTGGGGTTGTGCGGGGAGTTGAGGATGATGAGGCGCGTGCGGGGCGTGATGCGGGCGGCGAGCTCGTCCGGATCGAAGGCGAAGCCCCGCTCCTCCCGCAGGTAGACCGGCACCGGCACGGCCCCGGCCAGGCGGATGGCGGATTCGTAGATGGGGAAGCCCGGGTTGGGGTAGATCACCTCAGCGCCGGGGTCCACGCAGGACAGGAGCGTATAGTAGATGATGGGCTTGGCGCCCGGGGTGACCACCACTTCGTCGGCCGAGAAGCTGAGTGCCCGGAAGCGGCCGGCCTCCCGGGCAATGGCCTCTCGCAGGGGTGCGATCCCGGCCGACGGCGAGTAGTGGGTGTAGTTGTCCCGGATGGCGGCGATGCCGGCTTGCTTGACGTGTTCCGGCGTGTTGAAATCGGGCTCGCCGATGGCGAAGTTGTAGACGCGGCGGCCCGCCGCCTCGAGCCGCTTCACCTCGGCGAGTACCTCGAACGCCGTCTCCGTCCCTACCGCGTTCATGCGAGACGACCGCATCGGCATAGGAGCGCACCACTCCCCCCGTGCTCTCGGACCCTGCGCCCCCGCCAGTTCGCCCTGAGGCGGCCAGACTCCTGGCCGATCAGGACGTAAAGGGATAAACGGCGCCGCACCAAACCCTCCTGGTGCGCCCTGGCGCGTGGGGGTATCACGGACGCGAAAAGGAGGAAGGGATCGATGGTCGAAACCATGAGGGCCGTGCGGTTCCACGAACATGGCGGCCCTGAGGTGCTGAAGCTGGAGCAACTGCCGGTGCCCGAACCGGGACCGGGGCAGGTGCGGGTGCGGGTCAGGGCCGTGGCGCTCAACCACCTCGACCTGTGGAACCGGCGGGGCCTGCCCGGCCGCAAGGTGGCGCTGCCGCGCATCCCGGGTGCCGACGTGGCGGGCGAGGTGGATCAGCTTGGGCCGGGGGTTGCGGGCATCCAGCCGGGGGAGAAGGTCATCATCAACCCGGGTATGAGCTGCGGCCGGTGCGAGTTCTGCCTGACGGGGCGGGACAATTTGTGCCCGCACTACGACATCCTCGGCAACCGGTCGGATGGCGGGTACGCGGAGTTCGTGGTGGTGCCGCAGGCCAACGTCATCCCCATGCCCAAGAACCTGGACTTTCCGCACGCCGCGGCCGTTCCGCTGGTCTTCCTGACGGCCTGGCACATGCTGGTGACGCTGGCGCAGGTCCGGCCCGGCGAGACGGTGCTGGTGTGGGGCGCCGGGAGCGGCGTGGGGTCCGCGGGGATTCAGGTGGCGAAGCTGTTTGGGGCCCGCGTCATTGCCACCGTGGGAAGCGAGGAGAAGGCGGATCGGGCCACGCGGCTTGGGGCGGACGTGGTGATCAACCACAGGGACAAGCACGTGGACGAAGAGGTGCGGGCGCTGACGGGGCGCCGGGGCGTCGACGTGGTCTTCGAGCACGTGGGGCAGGCTACGTGGGAGAAGAGCATCCGCAGCCTGGCCCACGGGGGGCGGCTCGTCACGTGCGGCGCTACCACAGGGCCCGAGGGGCTGACGGACATCCGGTACGTCTTCGCCCGGCAGCTCAAGATCTTCGGCTCGTACATGGGCAGCAAGGGGGAACTGCTGCAACTATTGCCTTTCGTGGAGAAGGGCCAGCTCAAGCCGGTCGTGGACCGGGTGCTGCCGCTGGAGCAGGCGGCCGAAGCGCACCGCATCATGGAGCAGCGGCGGCATTTCGGGAAGCTGGTCCTGGGCGCGGCGTGAGCCGCAAGCACGTTGTGACGTGCGGTGCGTGCGGGCGTCCGATGGCGAAGGACGCGGGCGTCCGGCTCCGGGTCAGCGGGCGGCGGGGGCCGGACGCCATCGACTACATCCAGACGGCGGGCGAACTCCTCGTCTGCCCGGTCTGCGCCCGGACCCGCCGGTTTCGCATCATCGTAGAGCCGGAGCTACCGGGAGAGAGTCTGGCGCCAGGATCCGGTAGGGCCGGTGCAGGCCCCTCCGGCTCAGAGTAGCCGGGGCGCCGAGCTCCCCGGGCGATCCTGCGGGGACCATACAACGAGGCCAGCAATTCGCTGTCATGGTGAGCTTTGGTACCTGGATCACTGCCTGCGAGGAGCTCGAACGCGACAACCGGTGCCAAATACATCTGGTGCCACTCAAGCAGCTCCTTGACGACGCCGGCGGCGGGCTGGCGGCCTCTGAGAAATGAGATTACGACGGATGTGTCCGCGATAAAGTCCACCGCTCGCGCAACTCCCTGGCCACTCGGAGCGCATGTTCGGCCTGTTCATCCGACCATGCGCCGCACAGCGCAAGAATGCGGCGCTTTCGCTCCTCCCGGAGACTTTCCTCCTCCAGATAGCGCCGGAGCGCTTCAACGACGACTTCAGAGTAGCCCTTCAGACCACGCCGGGCGGCGATCTCCAGCAACTTTCCCCGCAGGTCATCTGGAATCTCAATGGTCGTCCTCACCGCGGCCCACCCTTGCCAGGCCCCTGCATTCGTTCTGCCCAACAAGAGCGGTGTTTGACATGCACATGCATGTCAACGCACGTTCAGCCGGCAGAACCGGGTTTTTCTCAATAGGGCCAGCGTGACGGTAGTTCCAGCGCCGAGGCCTCGGTGGCCGCGACCACCGGGTTGACCAGCCGCCCGATGCCCTCGATCTCGACCTCGACAGTGTCGCCAGGCTTCAGGAAGACGGGTGGGTTGCGAAAGACGCCCACCCCGTTAGGGGTGCCGGTGGCGATGACGTCGCCCGGCGTCAGCGTGATCCCCCGGGAAATGAACGCGAGGAGGTGCCGCACGGGGAAGATCATCTCGGCGGTCGTCGAGTCCTGGTAGGTCACCCCGTTCACCCGGCACGCAATGCGCAGGCGCTGCGGGTCAGGAATCTCGTCGGCGGTGACGACCCATGGCCCGAAGGGTGCGAACGTGTCCTGCGACTTGCCGCGGATCCACTGGCCGTCGCCCTTCTGGTACTCTCGCGCCGTCACGTCGTCGAACGTGGTGTACCCGAACACTGCCGACAGCGCTCTCTCTTCGCTCAGGCGGCGAGCCTTCTTGCCCACGATGACGCCGAGTTCGGCCTCGAAGTCCACCTTATCGCTGCCCTCGGCCATCGCGATGGGACGGCGGTGAGCGTTCAGCGCGTTCGTCCACTTCGCAAAGAGAACGGGTTGCTTCGGCGGCTCGACTTTCTGTTCCCGGCAGTGGTCCCAGTAGTTGAGCCCGATGGCGATGATCTTCGGGGGCACCAGGGGCGGGAGCCAGGCGATGGACGGTGACTCGGGCTCTAAAAGCTCGTCGTAGGATCCGGCCATGGCCGCCTCTACCAGACGCCGCACGGCCTTCATCGGCCCCGGATCCCCCGCGTCGAACGCGTCCACCAGCCGCCTGAGGCTCAGCGGCAGGCCCTCGGACGCCCACCGGGCCGTCCGGGCCGCCCGCGTCACGTCCACCATGTAGTCGCCCGCCCGGGCCACCAGGTGGGCTTCACCGTCTCGCAAGATCGTCCCCAGCTTCATTTACCGCCGCGCTCCCTTCGCGAAAAACTCGTCCGGTGACCGGAACCTCTTGATGTAAAAGCGACGTCAGACGAACAGATCCTTCTCCTCCGGGCGAATCAGATGCCCGGCGGTGGCCTCCGCCTCGCCCATGATGCGTACGGCATCCCGGGCCTCAAACAAGCCCCGAACCACCACGGCGGGGATGCCCTCGTTGGCCTGGCCCATGATGAGCGTGGCGGCTGAGGCCAGTTCGTCGGCGACCGCCTCGGCGGTGGTGCGCAGCGTGTAGCCGAACAGATCTTGCCGCCCCACCTCCGAAAGCACCGGCGCCATGCCCGCCACGCCAATGCAGACGCCGACCGCCCCCTCCCGGAACGGCCGGCCGTGGCTGTCCGCGATGATAACGGCCGGCGCGACGCCGGTCTTCCTGTAAAGGTCATAGCGGAGCCGGCGGGCGCTCTCGTCAGGGTCTTCGGGCAGGAGCAGCACGGCCTCATCGTCGGCGCTGGCGTTGGAGCGATCGATGCCCGCGTTGGCGCAGACGAAGCCGAGCCGGTGGCGGGCGATGATGAGCCCCGGGCGCACCCGGACGATGGAACGCGACTCCCGCAGGATGAGTTCGCACACCCGGGCGTCCTTTTCCGATTGGGCCGCGAGCGTCAGCGCCGCGGGGGACGGCTGCACCTGCCGCAGGTCGACGAGCCGCCTTTCGGCCCGGGAGACGACCTTCTGCGCCACTACCAGGACGTCGCCCTGGCGAAGCTGCAGCTGCAGATGGCGGAGCGCGCCCGCAATGAGTTCTGCGAGGTCATCGCCGGCCTGCACCACGGGCAGGCCGGTGACGGCGTAAAGGTGGACTCCCGTCAAGGCTCGGGCCTCGCCTTCCGAAAACGCGCACGAACGGCGCCAGCGTTCGTTCTCCTGCAACTAGTAGTGCGTCCCACAAGTTCGTTCACTGACGCGGTACCGTCCGAAGAGGAGCCAGAGGAAGATGCGGTTAGAGGTTGGCCAGAACCCAGCCGAACTGCTCGGTCACCAGACGGAACAGTTCGGC
>JBFMCJ010000111.1 GCA_040754675.1 Bacillota bacterium | reverse complement strand
CTGCAGGCCGCCGGGCTGCCCGCCGTGGGAGCCGACATGGCGATAGCGGGAGATGTCCCCCAGGGTGCCGGGCTCTCCTCGTCGGCGGCGCTCGAAGAGGCGACCGTGATGTTCGCCCAGGCAGCCGCCGGGTTCGAGCTTGCGCCCATCGAGGCGGTGAAGCTCGCCCGCCGCGCCGAGAACGACTTCGTCGGCGTGGCCTGCGGCATCATGGACCAGTTCGTCTCCCGCATGGCCCGGCGAAACTCGGCGCTGTTCCTCGACACCGAGAGCCTCAGCTACGAGCACGTCCCGCTGCCGCCCGGCGCCGCCATCGTGGTGACCGACACCCGGGTGCAGCGCCGCCTGGTCGGCTCCGAATACAACCGCCGCCGCCAGGAGTGCGAGGAGGCGCTGGCCATCGCCCGGCGCCACGTACCGGGCTGGCGCCTGCCCCGGGAGTTGTCCGACGAGGCGCTCCGGGGCCTGGAAGCCGTGATGCCGCCAATTCTTATGCGCCGCCTGCGCCACCTCGTCGAGGAAAACGCCCGGGTGGTCGGCGCGGTACAGGCCCTGCAAGCCGGCGACCTGCCCAGGGTCGGCGAACTGATGAACGCCTCCCACGAAAGCCTGCGGGACCTCTTCGAGGTGAGCTCGCCCGAACTCGATGCGGCCGTCGACATCGCCCGCCGCGTGCCGGGGGCGTACGGGGCCCGTATGACCGGGGCGGGGTTTGGCGGCTGCACGGTGGCGTTGGTCCGGCCCGAAGCGGTACCCGCTCTCATCGCAGCGCTCGAAGAGGAGTACCCTCGCCGCACCGGAAAGACGCCGCAGGTGTTCGTCTTGCAGGCGGCCGAGGGCGCAACGGTCAGCCGGCTTTGAAGGGTGTACCGGTCAGCCGGGTTTGAGGGGTAGGGGCTAAGCAGCCATGTCGAAGATTGCCATCATCGGCGCAGGGTCCACCGTGTTCGCAAAAAACATCATCGGAGACGTCCTCAGCTATCCGGAGCTCCAAGACGTTGAGTTCGCCCTCATGGACATTGACCCGGATCGCCTGGCCGTCACCCAACGGGTCACCCACCGGCTCGCCGAGGCGTTGGGGGCTCGACCCCGGATAACGGCCACGACGGACCGCCGCCGCGCGCTCGAGGGGGCCAAGTATGTCATTTGCATGATCCAGGTCGGGGGCTATCGGCCCGCGACGGTCATCGACTTCGAGATCCCCAAGAAGTACGGCCTTCGACAGACCATTGGGGATACCCTCGGCATCGGCGGAATCATGCGGGCGCTGCGCACCATCCCGGTGCTCATCGACATCGCACGGGACATGGAGGAGGTCTGCCCCGACGCCCTTCTCATCAACTATGCTAACCCCATGGCCATGAACCAGTGGGCTTTGAGCCGCGCCACCCGCATCCGCACGGTGGGGTTATGCCACAGCGTTCAAGGAACGGCTCGCCAGTTGGCCGCCGACCTCGGAATCCCGTACGAAGAGATGAGCTACCTGGCGGCCGGCATCAACCATATGGCGTTCTATTTGCGGCTTGAGCGAAACGGCGACGACCTCTACCCGGCGCTTCGGCGACTTGTGGCCGAGGGGCGGGTCCCGCCGTGGAACCGGGTCCGATACGACATGATGATGCGTCTGGGCTACTTCGTCACGGAATCGAGCGAGCACTTTTCCGAATACGTACCCTACTTCATCCGGCGGGATCGCCCGGACCTTATCACCCGGTACAACATCCCTCTGGATGAGTACCCGCGCCGCTGCGAAGAGCAGATCGCGGGTTGGGAGGCGCTCCGGCACAGCCTCGAACACGGAAGTGAACCCCTGTCCCACGAGCGCTCGCATGAGTATGCTCCGCTCATCATCCACAGCATGGAGACAGGAACGCCTCGCACTGTGTACGCAAATGTCCCCAACGCCGGCCTCATTACCAATCTGCCTGCGGGCGCCATCGTCGAGGTTCCGTGCCTGGCCGATCGCCTTGGCGTCCAGCCGACTCACGTGGGGCCGCTTCCCGTTCACCTGGCTGCCCTCATCCAGACCAACATCAACGTTCAAGCGGTGGCAGTGGAGGCCGCGCTGACGGGAAAGCGAGAGCACGTATACCACGCAGCGATGCTCGACCCGCATACTGCGGCGGAGCTCACGCTCGACGAGATCGTCGCGATGGTCGATGAGCTGCTGGCGGCGCACAGGGAGTGGCTCCCCCAGTTCACGTGAGCCAACCCTACCAATAACGCCCTTCTGGTGCGCTGCCTCAAAGCGGGCACCTTACCCCTGGCAGCCTGAGCAGGCCTGCATGGCGTCATCGAGGGGTCGGGAGGCAGAGCCGGTGCGGGGCGAGACGTTCCGCTGGTTCTTGGTCTTGAGTTCCGTTCCGTTCGTCATGGTGCTTGGAAACTCTATGCTCATTCCGGTACTTCCTGCCATCAAATCGCATCTCGGCTTGACGCCGGTCCAGACGGGGCTCGTCATCACCGCCTTTTCGCTCCCGGCCGCGATCACCATCCCCTTTGCCGGCGCCCTCTCGGACCGCATCGGCCGCAAGCCCGTCATGGTGCCCGCCCTGGTGCTCTACGGGCTCGGGGGTATCCTGGCGGGGATCGGGGCCTGGCTGCTTCCCGGGCGGTTCTGGCCGGTGCTGGGCGCCCGCATCCTGCAGGGCATCGGCGCAGGCGGGACCTACCAGCTTGCCATGGCTCTCGCCGGCGACGTCTTTCAGAGCTCGGAACGCAGCCGCGCCCTTGGGCTCCTGGAGGCGAGCAACGGGCTCGGCAAGGTCGTAAGCCCGCTGATCGGCGCACTGGCAGCAATGGTTGTCTGGTTCCTGCCGTTTTTCGTCTACGGGGCCATAGCGCTCCCGGCAGCAGTGGGGGTCTGGCTCGTGGTCAGGGAGCCTGGCCACGAGCGGCAGGCACAGGGTCTCGCCGGCTACTGGGCGCGCCTTGCGGAGATCGCGAAAACCCGCGGCGCCGCGCTTTTGGCCGGGTACGGGGCAGGCATGATGGTTCTGTTCGCGCTGTTTGGGGTGTTGAGCCTCATCAGCGACGAACTCGAAAGCCGCTTCCGCCTCTCGCAGCTGGTTCGGGGAGGCATCATCGCCATCCCTGTGGGCGTCATGGCCATCGTGGCGTTCCTTGGCGGGCTCTATCTCCAGAACCGCCCGCAGCAGGTAAAGCCGATGATCGTGGCGGGCCTCGCCGCAAGTGCCGTGGCGCTCGGCGCCATGGCCGTGGTGCGCCAGCCCCTGTGGCTCCTGATCACGCTGGCAGCGCTGCTCGGCCTCGGCACTGGCATCAGCCTTCCGGCTGTCAATACCCTGGTGACCGGGGCCGCCTCGCGCAGCCAGCGCGGGGCCGTGACGGCCCTCTACGGAACCGTGCGCTTTGCCGGCGTGGCGGCCGGCCCGCCCCTCTTCGGCCTGGCAGGGAACCCTTCGATGCGGCTCGTGATCTTCGGCCTCTCGGCACTGGCTTCGGCGGGCCTAGCCTGGGCAATGGGCCTCATCCAGGTGCCGCAGGCTGCCGTCAGACAGCAGGGGGCGGCCGAAAACGAGGGATCTCCGCCGGAGGGGGAAGTCAACGGCGACCAGGGCGGTCCAGCGACCTCCTTCGACCCCTCCCCGTGGCGCGAGGGAGCCGAGGGCCAGCCGGACATCGGGTGAGAGCCGTCCCTCACGCAGCCGTCCCAGCAGCACCAGCTCGCCGGCGTCACCCGGGAGAGCCGTGTCCCGGAGGGAGAGGGTCCGGACCGGCATGGGCCCCGGCGTCTCACCCGTTGCTAACGAGGTCGGTTGGCGTTACGATACAAAGGCAAACGCGTCTGGCCGCGCGGACAGCCATGCGGCCGGGAATTCCTTCGGGTAATGGTTCGTTCAAAGGCGTCCACGGGCGCCTGCGCGGTTCAGCGGGGGTTGGGGAGCAGCCGATGCGCGTCGGCAGCGTGCCGATGCCGGGTATCCTTCGCCTGCAGGGTACGGCGGCCCGGGAGCTCAGCCGCGCGGTAGCCACCCTGGCCAGCGGGCTTGCCGTACGTACGGCAGCTCACGGCCCGGCCGAACTGGCCGCTGCCCAGCGCCTCAGGGCCGAGGTTTTGGGCGCGCGGCAGGCTCGGCGAAACGTCCAGGCAGGTCGGGAACTGCTCGACACCGCTGAAAGCGGGCTGGCCGCGGCCGGCGACGTTTTGCTTCGCATGCGGGACATGGCAGTGCAATCCGCGAACCCCACCCTGTCGGAGGCCGACCGGACGGCGCTTCAGACCGCCTGGGCGGGGCTGATGCGGGAGTTCCGGTCGCTCGTAACTTCCACAGCGTACAACGGCATGACCCTGCTGGACGGCACGTTCACCCCCCGGACGCGGACTGTCACGCGCACCGAGACGGTCGTGGTGGCCCCCGAGCAGCCTGCCTCGGTGACGGTTGAGGCCGGCACAAAC
The DNA here is from genome assembly GCA_040754675.1 of Bacillota bacterium. Lineage (NCBI taxonomy): Bacteria > Bacillati > Bacillota > Bacillota bacterium. The sequence continues at coordinate 5,515 of JBFMCJ010000111.1, read as the reverse complement.
CGCGGGCATGGTGGGATTGTCGTCGCAGGCACGCCGCTTGCCGACGCAAGTTACACCCTCACGATCCTCAGCGACGCCGTCTTTACCGACCCCTCCACCTCTATCACGCCCCAACCAGCGAGGGGCCGTATCGACGTCGGGCCCGGTAGCTGGCCGACCACGAACACGGTGTACGAGGTCATGATCTACCAGGTCAAAAACGATAGGTTCTACCGGATAACCGAGGGCGGAACGCAGGTCATGCCCGACGAAACCATCACCGAGGGATTGGTGGTCGGGCTCCCCAACGGCGCCGTGATCCAGTTCGTTGACAAGCCCGCGTATTACAAGGACGGGACCGCGTATTCGGTAACCACCACGGCGGCCGTGAGCCAGCCCGCCCAGTATCAAATCAGCGGCCCGGAAGGCGACCAGACCGGCACCGTCTCTCAAAACCCCGTCGATCTGGGTAACGGCCTGACTTTGAGCTTCGATAGTCCCGGGCAGGACCTGGCCTATCTGACCGGCGATACCTTCACCATCACCGCCACGGCAGCCCGCCCTGCGGTGACGGCAGAGCAGACCGTCACCGAAACCGTCACCGCCGGCCGGCCCCTTGTCCTTCAGATTGGCCCGGCGCCAGGGGCTCAGCTTCGCCTTACCCTGCCCGAGGTCACACCCGAGGCGCTCGGCATCGATCAGCTCGCGCTGCCTTCGCCCGATTCCGCAGACCAGGCCCTGACGCTCCTGGATACCGCCACTGAACATGTGCACAGCGGCCGGGCCGCCATCGGAGCCCTCACCAACGCGCTGCAGCACGTGGAGCAGAGGATGGAGGTCCACGAACTCAATTTGCAGCAGGCCGTAAGCCACCTGGTCGACGCCGACTTTGCTCTCGAAGCATCTCGCCTCAACGGGGCTCTGACCAGGGTTCGCCTGAGCGGCGCCGCTGTGCGCTCCTACACGGCCGCCTTGCGCGACTCGCTCTCCGGATTGCTGGTTTCGGTGACGGACATCCAGGGCCGGGCACCCGTTCCCGCATTGAGGGCCTGGACGGCCTGAGGGGTCCGGCCCAATTGACTGGGCCGGTGGCCCACCCTTACTCCTGCCGGCCAAACAGCCACACCGCCGGCACCAGAAACGCCAGCCCCAGCGCCGCCAGCACCGCCACGTCCACCGCAACAGGGTGCAGGCTGATGGCCTTCAGCACGAACTCCGGCAGGCTCTTGCCCAGCGCCACCTGCCGCAGCGGGTCAACGCCGTAGGTGACCGGGTCGATGCGGCTCAGCCACTCCATCCACAGCGGCACCCCGCGCAGCGGGAAAAACGCTCCGGACAGGAAGAACATCGGCATGAGCAAAAACTGCATGACCATCTGGAAACCTTCCATGCTGCGCTGGCGAGCCGCGATCAAAATGCCGAACGCCGTCATCACCGCCGCCAGCAGCAGCATGAGCAGCATCAGGATCAGCACCTGATCCCACGAGAGGCGCACGCCGATGAACGGCGCCAGCACCAGCACGATGAGCCCCTGGAACATCGCCACCGTGCTGCCCCCCGCCACCTTGCCAAGCGCCACGGCAAGGCGAGAGACGGGCGCCACCATGACCTCCTTGAGAAACCCGAACTCCCGGTCCCACACGATGGAGACCGCCGAGAAAATGGCCGTAAACAGCACCGCCATGCTCAAAATGCCGGGGAAGAGGAACTGCTTGAAGTTGAACGCCCCCTGCCCCAGGTTGGACATCGCCGGCGCAAGCCCGCTCCCGAAGACGAACAAAAAGAGCAGCGGCTGGCCGAGCGACGCCACGATCCGGGAGCGATCCCTGAGAAACCGCAGCACGTCCCGGTACCAAATGGTGTAAATGCCCTTCAGTTCTCGCCTGAATGAGTTCACGCCACCGCACCCCTCGACGACCGCGTCATGCCGCCGGCGGGCGTCCTCGCCCTTCGCCCGCCGTTCCCCTACCTCCGCCCCCACATGGCCCGGTGCACCCGCATCCGGTCCGCCGGGCTCGCCTCCACGTCCCGGCTGGCGCAGGCTTACGCTGTGTACCGAGAGCGCCGCCCCGTCCCCGTTGAAGGCTGTCACCATCTGGGGGATGAACCGGTCGCCCCGGTCTACCTCCACGATGAGTTCGCCGCCAGGCCCCAGCCGGGGCTCCAGCCCGAATGCGCTCTTGAGCCTCTCGGCCGCCGCCGCGTTGTTGCCCGTTCGCACCGTGACCACATCGCCGCCCACCAGCCGCTTCAGCTCATCCGGCGTATCCAGCGCCACGATGCGCCCGTGGTCTATGATGGCGATCCGTTCGCAGATCTCCGCCTCCTCCATGTAGTGGGTGGTGAGGAAGATAGTAAGCCCCTGCTGTTTGCGCAGGGCCGTGATATACTCCCAGATGTGGCGCCGGGTCTGCGGGTCAAGGCCGATGGTGGGCTCGTCGAGGAAGAGCACCTTCGGGTGGTGCAAGAGCCCCCGGGCGATCTCCAGCCGCCGCTTCATTCCCCCGGAAAAGTTGCGCACGATGGCCCGCGCCTTGTCGGCCAGGTCAACCATTTGCAGAACCTCGCGCACCCGCCGCTCGAACGCATCCGGCGGCACGTCGTACAGCATGGCGTGGAACCGCAGGTTCTCGTAAGCCGTCAGGCGTTCGTCCAGTGCCGGGTCCTGGAAGATGAGCCCGATGGACTGCCGGACGGCATGCGGTTCGATGGTTACGTCGTGCCCGTTGACGGTTGCCCGCCCGGCCGTGGGCCGCAGCAGCGTGCACAGCATATTGATGGTGGTGGTCTTGCCAGCCCCATTTGGGCCCAGAAATCCGAAAATTTCGCCTTCTCGTACATCGAAGCTGACGGCATCCACCGCGGTGACCAAACCGAAACGGCGGGTCAGCTCCCGCACCTCGATGACGGGGAGGCCGCCGGCCGCCCCGTTGTCGCTGAACACCTCAGGCTTCCCCGTCTCCATCTGCTCCATTCGCCTCGCTTTCCTGACCCCACGCCCCAATCAACTTCTCCAGGGACCGCACCAGGACATCCGCCTCCGCCACGTCCAGAGCCCTCAAGGCTCGCACAACCCGCCGGCGGCTGTACTCCTCGCACCGCTGCAACGCCTTCCGGCCGGCCGCCGTAATGCCGATCCACAGCGTGCGCCGGTCCCCCGGATCCGGGGAACGTTCTATGTATCCCCGCTCTTGCAGGACGTCAAGCAGCCCGGTCAGCGTCGAACGCGTCACGCCCAGCCGGTCGGCCAGCATGTGAGGGTGGCTCGGCCCGTGGCAGCGCAGGTGGCGAAGCAGGAACCACTGCGGCCAGCTCAGTTCGCCGCACCGCTCTGTGCGGCGCCACCGGTGGCGAAGCTGCAGGATGAGTTCGTGGACTCTGGCCATGTAGGCTTCGGCCTGATCCCGGCGCACGCTTGTCTCGCAGTTCTCCCGTTCGTCACACACCGGGGCCATTTTATTCGGGCACCGGATAGTTTGGTTGCCGCATGACCTCGGCATTCTCGCACCCGGCCACGGCGCTGTCAAGCAACGAGCAACTCGGCGGCCAGGCCGGCCGATGCGCCAGCCAGGACGAGCCAGGCCGAATTGACGCGGTAGCGCACCAGTGCTGCCAGCGAGACGAGCGCCAGGGCCGAGGTGAAGCCATCCACCAGGGCGCTTCGCGCCAGTTGCAGGGTCACCCCGGCCATGAGCCCCAGCGCGGCGATGTTGACGCCATCCAGCGCGGCCGAGGTCCAGGGTGAACGGCGCAGCCGGGCGCCCAGCGGGTGCACGGCCGCCACGAAGATGAACGAGGGCAGGAAGATGCCGAGCGTCGCAAGGACAGCCCCCGGCCAGCGGCCCAGCAGGTACCCGATGAACGTGGCGGTGGTGAACACCGGGCCCGGCGTGAACTGACCCACCGAGATGGCGTCCAGAAGCTGGCGGTCGGTGAGCCACCCGAGACGCTGAACGAAGTCGTTGCGCAGAAAGGCCAGCAGCACGTACCCGCTCCCGTAGAGGACAGAGCCGACCTTCAGGAAGACCCAGAAGATCAGACTCAGGGAGAAAGGCGCTGCGTTGCCGGCGACGGTCGTGGCGGCCGCCGCCGCGGCGGTGCCCACGACTGCCGGTAGTGACGGACCGGGCCGGACCCGAAACATTCCCTGCCGTAGCACGGCAAAGAGCAGACCTGCGCCGAAAAGCAGCAGGATTTCGTTGACACCCAGCCAGTACAGCCCGAGCACCAAGGCGCCCCAGGCCATCGCAAGGGGGCTTCTTAGGGCCGTTCGCACCATTCCCGCCAGCGCGTGCACCACGACGGCGATGATGACCGGCTTGACGCCGTAGAGAAGCCACGTGGCCTGCGGTGTCGCTCCGTACGCCACGTATGCCCAGGCAAACGCCGAAACGATCAGCGCTGCCGGCAGGATGAAGCTGGCGCCCGCTACGATGAGCCCAGGCCATCCCGCCCGGAGATAGCCGAGGTGAATGGCCATCTCGGTGGAGTTGGGCCCGGGGATGAGGTTCGTAAGCCCGAGAAGGTCAAGAAAGCGTTGATCGGTGACCCACCTGCGGCGGTGCACCACCTCCTCACGCATCATGGCGATATGTGCGGCGGGGCCACCAAAGCCGGTGACCCCCAGCCTGGCGAACAGCGCCGCGACCTCTGCCAGAGCGGCCCGGCGAGAACTTCCCTTCATCGGCTCTTCTCCGTCACCGCCGTTTGGCTGGTGCAGTTCGTCGCCAGGCGGGCCGTCCCTTGGCGGCCATGCAGGCACTTGCTATACTGGCGGTGGCAACCGGGCTGGGTTTTCGAGCCGCACGGTGCCCACCGCCTCGTGCGGGCGTGGCGGAATGGCAGACGCAGCAGACTTAGGATCTGCTGGGCTTACAGCCCGTGGGGGTTCAACTCCCCCCGCCCGCACCACTCTCGCACCTCGATCGGTCGCGGCGCAGCCACCGTCAATACCCTATTGACATGTGCGACTGCCTCGTGCTACCATGCGTGCCAACCGGCCCCGGCCCTGTCGAGCCGGGCGTTCGGCAAAACAAGTTCATGTCCCTTATCAAGAGCGGGCGAGAGACCGGCTCGATGACCCCCGGCAACCTGCATGCCAGCTGAGGCAGCAAGGTGCCAATCCCGGAGGATAAGAGGACGACGTCAGCCGTCCTCTCCCGAAAGGGCCGCTGATGGCCAGGCGGCCCGGCCTGCTGGCGCAGGGAGAGGAATTTTGTGGTCCGTCCCTCTGAAGCGATCTGCCCATTCGCGGACGCCCTCCGGCCGGCACGAAAGCACGTGACGGGGCTTTTGCGTTGACGCCCGTTGCCGGGTACCGCCCGCCGAGCAGGGGGGTTGTCCTGGGTGGCCGCTGTTGGGCTCCGCTGCCGGGAATGCGGCAAGAGCTTTCCTGTTTCGCCTGTTTACGCCTGCGACGACTGCTTCGGGCCGCTCGAGGTCGTCTACGATTTCGGGCGGGTGAGCCCGGAGCAGCTGGCGGCCAGCATCGCTTCTGGCCCCAAGAGCATCTGGCGTTATGCGCAATTGTTACCCG
>JBFMCJ010000110.1 GCA_040754675.1 Bacillota bacterium | reverse complement strand
GGCGGTCGCGTTCGCCGTCGAGCAGCTCGGGTTCCACGCGTGGATGGTCGGCGTAAACGGCACCCACCACTACGCGGAAGACCTGCTCGAAATCGCCGCGCCCTGGGAGTTCGCCCAGGACCCACCGGATGCGGGCGCGGAGAAGGTGCGGCTCTACCGGCTCACCCGGGAGGCCAAGCCGCTGTTCCGGTCCCTGGCGCCTCGCGACCTGCGGGAGAAGATGGCCGGCCTGCCCGCGCCGCTTTCTCTGGAGGACCTGGCGCGGGCACTGGCTTCCCACCTGCCCGGCGGGCCCGATTCCCCCGCCGCGCGGCTCGCCCTGGCCTGGCGGCTGAACACCAGCCCGGAGTGCTTCGAGCGCGTGGAACTCGAGCCCGGGCGGGCCGCCTACCGCGCCCGGGAGCAGGCGCCGGACGGACCGGCGGCCGAAGAGGCGGCGGACGGCCGGGTCGAGCAGAACGCTGCCCTGGCCGAGGCCGAGCGACTCTTTCCGCCCGATACGGGGCTCTACCGCAAGGGGGCCGATCCGCAATCGGGCACCATCACCCTCTACTTCCACTTCCCCCAGGTCGCCGAGAAGAAGTGGCAGGACAGGATCGCACAGCTTGAAGCGGTTACCGGGTGGAGCGTGCGCGTGCACCCGGAGGCCCACATGGGCGTGCTGGCGGAGGCCGCCCGCCGGGTGCTCCCCGAGGATTGGGTGCTCCTCCGCAACCCTTCCGTGGACCGCGACCGCAGGGTGGTCACCGTCCGCTGCCAGGTCCCGGACGGCGCCACAGAGGAAGACTTTGCCACCGCCCGCAGCCACTTCCGTGAGGAAACCGGATTTGACCTGGAGCTCGACGGCCGCGGGGTGCCCTGGCTCGACGCCGCGGCGGCAGCAGACCCGCACTCCGGCCCGGCTGCAGCTTCCAGAATGGAGATCAACCAGGCATTCGCCGCCGTCAGGGCGGGGCTCGCCGCCGCGGGGGCCACGGTCTACCGGGTGGGCAGGAAAACCGGCCCGGGCGGCGACTACATCGAGGTCTCCTTCATCAGCCCTGCCTTGGCTGAACGCTTCCGTCAACCCATGGAGGAACTCTCGCGCCAGACCGGCTGGCCGCTTGAGCCCAACCCGGAGCCCAACCAGCACGAAATCAAGGCCATCGCCCGTTCTCTTATTCCTCCTGAGTGGGGACTAAAGAGGGAGCCCGCCTTCTTCAGGGAGCGCATGGCTTTGCGGGTTAGCCTAACTTCCCCGCCCAGTGTGAGCGACCCCGGGTGGGTAGAGGTGGCCGACCGGTTTACCGAGCTGACGGGTTGCACAATGGAACTGGGATGAGAAGAAGGCGGATCGCACCGGCGTGGCCGGCTCATCCGGACCGCTCTTCGTCCCGGCCGACTTCGCTTCACCAGCTCGTACGTGGCTCCAGACTGGCCGTGTGGTCACCGCCCGAGAGAGGTTCAACAAGCAGAAAACCCGCGGCTTTCCCGCGGGGAAAAGCGGCCGGCCTATCCGCCTTTACGCTAAGCAACACAGGCAACCAGCCTCAGCGGACTTGCCGTTTCGCCACACGTTCATGATACGCCGGTCGTTTGTACGGGGACATTGACCGCACCCGAGGGACGCCTACCCTCGAGGACGTCCAATATTGCCTGCGCCTGGGCGCGCGCTATGGCTGCTCGCGTTTCCGCGATGGCGGTACTGGCATGGGGGGTGAACACCGTCCGCTCTCTCAGTCCAAGAAGGCATTCGGGAATCGCCGAAACCTGCCGGTTTGGAACGTAGTCTTCCATCTCAAAGACGTCCGCCGCGTAGCCGCCCAGCCGACCAGCACGTAGGGCCTCCGCCACCGCCACCTCGTCCACCTGCGATCCGCGGCTGGTGTTAACAAGGAGCGCAGTTGGCTTCATCAACCGCAGTTCTGCATAGCCGATCTGGTGGTAAGTCGCCTGGGTTAACGGGCTGCATACACAAACGAAATCCGATAGGGCCAGAAGCTCCTCCTTCGTGACCCAGGTGACACCGAGCGCCTGCTCCAGGGACGCAGAAAGGCAGTTCGGCTGCCAGTACAGTATCCGCATGGAAAAGCCCAGTCCCCTTCTGGCTACTGCCTGCCCGATCTGGCCCATGCCGATTATGCCCAGCGTCTTGCCGAATACGTTGAGACCAGGGAAACGAGGCCGGGGTTCCCATCCCCGGAAACGCCCGCTCCGGACGAACTTGTCCCCGGGAAGCACTTTGCGCGCCAGGGCAAGGAGCAGTGCCCATGTCATGTCGGCAGTCGGCTCAGCCAGAATCTCGCTTACGCACGCGACCCAGATACCCAAATCCGTCGCCACGTCCACGTCGATGTTGTCATAGCCGCGTGCAAAAGACGATATCACCTTAAGTTGCCGACACCGCTTGATGACGTCGCCCGTTATGCGGTCCCGGGCACACACGCACAGAGCGAATGCATCCTGGGCGCCGGCGATGATTTCCTCGGCGGTGGGTGGGCGCCTGAACGGTGCTAACGATACCCGACAGAAGGGCCTCAGGAGGCTGGGGCCGTCAGGAGGTGCCCAGTGCGTGTAGAAGACCTTGGGGCGATTTATCCTACGTTGCTGCACCATTTCCAACCACCTCGACCGCAAGGGCTTCCTTCATACTCCTCAGGAGAGATAGGAAACGTCTGGTGGCAGCCGTGAGGTACCTGTTACAGGGGTAGATAAGGGAAAAGGTCTTGTACATCTGCACTCCTTCGATGGGAATGCAGCGGAGGACCCCCAGCCTCACCTCCCGGTACACGGATGACTCAGTGACGATCGAAACACCCAGGTTGGACTCCACCGCCCTTTTCACTGCTTCTGTGCTACCAAGCTCTAGGACCACATTGATCTTGCGACTGATCTCACCTAGCTCTCTGTCCAGTATCCTCCTGGTCCCGGACCCGCGCTCCCCCGTTACGAAGGGTCGGTGCAGCAGTTCGTGAGGGCTTATGCTATCCCTGGACGCCCAGGGCTCTTCCGGAGACACAATCAAGACCAGTCTATCCTTGATCCAGGGCTCAACCGTAATCTGGTGGCCCTCCTCGACCTCCGCCTCCACAATGCCAACATTTAACTCACCTTCGCTTACCTTGGTTGAGATCACCCGTGTCCGATCGATTAATACGCTGATACTTATTCCTGGAAACCTCTGTTGGAACATGGAGAGAATGCGGGGGAGTACGTAGACACCTACATTACTGGTTGCTCCAACGCGCAAACTGCCCCTTTGACAAGTCTTGAACTCACTGATTGCGTCCATAGCCTCCTGGGCCAGGTGAAGGATAGCTCTGGCGTAGCCGTGCAAGACCTCGCCCTCATCCGTGAGCACATAGCGCCTGTTGCGGAGTTCGAACAGGGGCACCCCGTAGTACTGTTGCAGCGCTTTGATGTGCATGGAAACAGTCGGTTGGGCATAACTCAAGGCATCGGCGGCCCGCGAAACAGTCCCATGTTCCGCCAGAGCAACAAATGTACCAAGCAGATTCAGAAGGTCCATAATGTTCCTCCTATTATCGGAGCTAATGCTAGAATCACGAACTCTCGCTTGTGATTATGCTACCTACCGGCTAGCATGTCAATGGAATGGGTGGCACGGAAAGGGGGCTGCGACCGCGGGAAAGTCATACCGAGGTTCTCATTGTGACCGAATGTACGTGAAGGAGGGAACTGCAGTGCAGGGACAACGAGTAGTTATCACAGGCGGGACCGGGTTCATTGGCTCCCATCTTGCCGAGCGGCTGGTCGAATTGGGCAATAGGGTTGTAATATTCGACAACTGTGCCGAGCACGACCTGTACGAAGAGACCAGGGAACTGCTCGAAAAAAGGAAGGACTACGTGACGTATGTGCAGGGCGATGTGCGAAACAAGGGGGCCGTGGACGCGGCCATTAAAGGGGCTGACGTCGTTTACCACCTCGCGGCGCTGCTGGGTACCAGTGCTCGCTTCGGGCAAGAAGTGCTCACGGTGGAGGTCAATGTTATTGGGACCATCAACGTCCTTCAGGCCGCACTCGACGCAGGCGTGAAATACTTCATCCATCCCCCGCGGCCCGCGCTCACGCAGTGGCTCACCCCCTACATCATCAGCAAGACCGCCCAGACGCTGTTCACCGACATGTACCACCGCGTATACGGGCTGCCCACCGTTGGCCTCAACATACAGAACTGTTACGGTCCCCGTGAGCGGTCAGTCTTGAGGGCTGACACTCGGCGCCCGGGAGAAGGACGGAAGCTGGTCGCTACCTGCATCGTCGCCGCACTTAAGAACGAACCCCTGCCCATCTTTGGAGATGGCACCCAGTCCTCGGATTTCGTCTATGTCGACGACGTCGTCGACGCACTCGTTAAGGCGCCGACAGAGGCAGCGGTAGGCCACGTCATGGATATCGGCACCGGCATATCTACACCGGTCAAGAGGGTCGCCGAACTGATCATCGAGCTGACTGGGAGCAAGTCGAAGATCGAGTACCTGCCCATGAGGACCGGGGAAGTGAAGCTGCACACCAAGGCCGACCTGTCCGCGGCAAAGCAGTTAATTGGTTGGGAACCCACCACCAGCTTGGAGGAAGGGTTGCGAAAAACCATCCCCTATTATGCACGACTGCTAGGGGTGCCGTCGCCAATCTAGGGGAGTGTAGTGCCTGCCGCGACGCGCAACTCGATTCATGCCCCGAGGGGCTGCTCCCTTGTTCACATCGCGCCTGGGATCCCGTCGAGGCGCTCGCGGGATCCCAGGCCTCCGGCAAGGAAGAAGTCTCTATGGTTAAGTCGTGTCAGGTTCAAAGGGGGGAGTTCAGGTGGCTTCGATGCAACAAGTCGGTATGCAAAGCAAGTGGCCCGAACTCGAAGGGCTTGACCTCACCGAGCAGCAGAAGTTCTATTACGATCGGTTCCGTTTCTGGCGAGTCGTCATAGCTGCGTCCGTGTTTTACAGCTTCTACTACCTCGGTAGGTTGAACTGGGGCATCTGCATGCCGTGGATAATCAAGGATCTGGGGATAAGCAAGGCGCAGGCCGGGCTGGGGGCTACTCTGCTGCTGTGGGCTTATGCCGCGGGCACGTTCGTCTCCGGCCGCCTGGGCGAAACCGTGGGCGAGCGACGTCTGTGTCTCATCGGTGGCGTGGGCACCACTATACTGAACTGTCTCATTGCGCTGCAGTCAAGCCTCGCGGCCATCTTTGTGCCCTGGACCGTGAACGGGTTCATCCAGGGGCAAACCTACGCTCCCGTCAACGGCATGATCAGCAACTGGTATCCCAAGGCCAGGCGCGGCCGCGCCACCGGTATATTCGCCACGTCCATGGGGCTCTCCACCATAGTGGCGTGGGCGGTAACCGGTCAGGCCGTGGCCCACTTCGGATGGCGCTGGGCCTTCACCTGGCCGCTCATCGGACTGACCCTGCCGCTGACGCTAATGTTCTACTTCGTGTCCAGAAACAGGCCCGAAGACGTGGGCCTTCCGCCTTACAGGGAGACTGCGGGGGGCATTTCCGCCCAGGCGGAGATGGTCAAGAAGGAACAGATAGCCGGTGCGAAGGCATGGGCCCTGCTGTTCAGGAACTGGAAGTTCGTGCTGATGTGCGTCGCCTCGTTTACGGTTTATGTGGCGCGGTACGGGCTGCTGACCTGGATTCCCTTGTTCTACGCGGAGACCGCGGGGATCCAGCTCAAGGACGTACCCATCATGACCTTCGCCCTGCCCATCGGTATGGCGTTCGGGCCGGTCCTCGGCGGTTGGCTATCCGATGTGGTCTTCGGCGCCAAGCGATGGCAGATGGTGACCATATACTCCCTGTCAGCCGCCACGGTGCTCCTGGTCATGGGCTTTGTCCCCGTTAAGACCATGGGTCTGGCGTGGGCAGTGGCGTTGCAGGTGGTGGCCGGCCTACTCGTTCTAGGCGTCAACGGTGTCCTGTTCACGCTTGCTTGTGACTTCGGAGGGCGGCGGTTGGCCGGTACCGCAGTTGGCACCATCAACCTGTTCAACTATCTAGGTGCCGGCCTCCAGGGCGTCGTCATCGGAGGCATCCTTCAGGCCACGGGGAGCTGGGCGGCGGCGTGGGGGTTCTGCGGCGGCCTGCTCGTTCTGGCCACCATCTTCGCTATAATAGTGCGGGAGTGACTGTCCCGCTCCATGGGTGAGCCGAGTTGCGGGTAACACTGGTAAACCCCCCGTGGCAGTTCTACAACCCTGTGAAGCTGTACCCGCTCGGGATATCCTACCTGGGAGCGTTCCTCCGCGAGGAGGGACGCTCCCAGATCACCCTGGTCGATCTCAATGCGGAGATACAGGATCCCTTCCAGGTCCTCGAGCGATCGGTAGAACTCGTGGCGTCGACGGCACCGGACGTACTCGGCCTCACCTCCTGGACGGTTCACGCCCCGTTCGTGGTGGAGTTCGTCCGCCGGTACAAGGCACGCCACCCCAACGTGGTCGTGGTCCTGGGGGGCATTCACGCCTCGGCAGCAGCAAGAGAACTCATGTCCCTCTGCCCTGCCGATCTGGTGGTCCACGGCGAAGGGGAGCACACCCTGTCCGAACTGCTGCTGGCTCTGGAACAGCGCAGATCCCTCACGAGCGTCCCCGGGATTTCACTCCGGCAAGGTTCTCAGATCGTCCCCACCCCGAAGAGGCAGTTGACCCGCGACCTGGGCTGGTTACCCTTCCCGGCTTATGACATGTTGCCGCCCATGGAACAGTACCAACCCTGGAACCGGCGCTTCGTGTTTTCGGTTATGGGCAGCCGCGGCTGCCTTCACAGCTGTGCGTTTTGTTCGGGAAACCGCTTCTGGGGGTACCAGCGCTGGCGGACGCCCCAGAGCGTTGTCGAGGAGGTCAGGTGGCTGACGTCCCGGTTTCGGGTTGGTTTCGTCAGGTTTGAGGACGACGACCTGCTACGCCACAAGCCCTGGGCGGAGCAACTGCTCGCTCTCCTGGGTCCGGTTGGGGTACCGTTCAGTTGTCTGGCGCGTCTGGACTCGGTGCGAGACGGCATGCTCGAACTCCTCGCCCAAGCCGGCTGCAAGGAGATTTACCACGGGCTGGAGAGCGCCTCCCCGAGGTTGCGCAAGTTGCTGGGCAAGGATATGCCGGAATTCATCGACGCCGAATGGTGCAAGCGGCTGGTGGCTCGGGAACTGTCCCTGGGGATTACACCCACGCTGTCCGCCATGATCGGGATTCCCACCGAAACGGAGGAGGAAATGTCGGCCACGGTGGAGTTGCTGGCGCAGTTGCGCAGCATGGGCGCGCGGGTTCAACTGTGGATCCTTACGCCCTACCCAGACACCGAGATGGTCGAGCAATGGCGCGAGCGGCTGGTCCGCGTCGACCGCTGGCGGATGTTCGGGCAGTTCGATGTCTTCTCCGAGGTCACCCGAGACGCGTACCGGTGGTTGGTACGCAAGCACCGACTTATGGTCCCCGACTACTGGATGTTCGCCAACGAAGCCGGCGTCCGTAGAACCGGGGAGGTGTTCTCCCAGGCGAGGGGGCGCTTAATGGGGGCAGTCGACCTTGTCTGACGCGCTGTGTGCCCGCGTCTATCGGATAGACATGCAACTGCGAGAGTTTACCGGTTCATTGGCGGCCCCCGAGCCCTGGTATGTACCGGACGCGGGGCTTCTGCCCACGACTGCGGAGGGGTTCGTAGTGTGTGCAGGGACGCCTGAAGACCCCGTGGTCGCCTTTGACGCTTTCCCATACACGGGGCGCACGGGCACACTGAGGGTACCCGTGCTGCGGGCGGGACGGGTGCTGGCCATCCACGGCGGGTGGGGGCGTAAGGAGGTCGGCTACTTGCTGGCCGGGTTGCACCGGCTGGCGCGCTATGTGCACGCCCTGCAGGTGGAGCTCGAGGCTTACCGGCAGGTGTGCGGCCCCATTTTCTTCCCTTCGTCGTCCAGCAACATAGACGTCTGCAACGACCCCGAACTGTGCCGGCTACTTGCCACGGAAGGGATTCCCGCTGTCGACGTCAGTGTCACCTACCAGTTACCCATAGACGAACCCATAGCCCGTAACACCCCATCCCACCTGGTGGTGCGACCAGCCCGACCCGGAACCCAGCAGGACCGGGAGACTTATTACCGTCTGTGGAAGCAAGGCCGTGGCCTCCGTGTCGGTGGGGCACCGCCCGCAGGTCCCCTCACCGATTTACGTCCATGGTACGGGGATGCATGCCTCTTGCTCGATCGGCCGGAATACATCTTTATCGCCGAACAACGCGGCACACCCATCGGGTTCATCCACTGGTCGCCTAACTGGTACCGGATGGCAGCCAGCGGGGGCAGGGCGGTCACGCTAGCCCTTTCCGCCATGGAGGGGACCCTCCAGGTAGCAAGGCGAATTGGTGAAGCCAAAATCTTCAAGCTGGTGGTTTCGCACCGGGCTGGTAGAGACGTCGTCGCCGTTGCTGAAGCACTGTTGACGGCGGTCCTACGCGTGATGAGGCTGCAATTCGGTGTTCGCCTCTGCCAGGTAAGCGGAGTGAGGCAAGGCGATGCCACCGTCAAGTCATTTCTAAAGGGGCTCGGGTTTACACCTGTCCACGAGATGGCCACCTATTCTTTCCCGGCCTGAGTAGATCCCTCAGGCACCGGGGCTGCCCGGAAAAGGACGCAACCTGAGGCAGCCCCGGGGAATGGAGTTCGTACATGTCACCTTCACCATGTGCCGCATCCCGGAGTTGTTTCGAGGGAGGCGCGAAGGTGCGTAGTTCTTTTGAAGAGGCACTGCGCAACCTGCGGGAGGACTTGCTGCGCCTGGGTCACATGACCGCGGAAGCTATGGCCCTTTCCGTGGACGCTCTCAACGGGCAGGACGTGGAACTGGCGAAGAAGGTGATCGCCGGCGACGAGGCCATCGACCGCCTGCACTTGGAGATCCAGAACCGGTGCATGGAACTGATTGCCATCCATCAACCCATGGCCGGGGACCTGCAGATAATTGGTGCCGCCATGGTCATCGCCATCGACCTGGAACGGGCGGCCGACCACGCCGAGGGGATTGCTTCCGCGGCCCTGCGCATTGCGCGGCAGCCGTTGCTGAAACCCCTCATCGATGTGCCGCGCATGGCCGAAGTGGTGCAGGGTTCGATTAAGAAGGCGCTGGAGGCTTTTGCGGAGCGGGACGCCAGGAAGGCGGCCAAGGTGGCGGCGGACGATGATGTGGTCGACGGACTCTGCTCCCAGGTGTTTCGCGAGCTGCTCACCTACATGATGGAGGATCCCCGGAACATCTCCCAGGCCCTGGAATTGATTCTGGTCGTGCAGCACATCGCGCGGATGGGGGACCATGCCACCAACATCGCGGAAAGGGTTATCTACATGGTCACGGGGGATCTCCGCGGCCTCAACTTCTGAGCGGCACCGATTCGCGGTGTGGGCCCTGGTGCTGGTGGGCATCCTGCTGGCCGTGTTGGCCCTTGGGGGCTTGCTGTCGGGAAGCCTGTGTACACACCGTTACCCCGACCGGGTCCACCTCGGTGCAGCTGCCGAGTTGCTGGCGGAAGTGTTCATGCCCCGCCACCCCGAAATATCGGTCAACGTGCAGGGTGGAGACTTCAGCCGAACCGCGTTCCCCGGTGCCGCCGACATAAATGCCCAACCCATACGCGGAGCATCACTATCGCCTCTTCAGCTGCTCTTGCAACCCACGGTCTCTCACGAAGTATGCCCATACCGCCCACGTCCTGAAGCACCCAGCGACGGAGCACATCTCCACCACCCAGCGAGGGGGTAGTACCGCGGGCCCGGACACCCTACGTTATGCGACACAAGCAGGCGGCCTTAGCAGCCGGGGAAAACGCCCCCACCCCGGCAGCCGAAGGCCGCCCGTGTCGCATAATGAACGAAGTTGACCCATCCACGAGAGCCAGCACGCCGTGATCAGAGATCACTCGCCGCCGGCCAGCCAGTCCTCCCGAGATATCTCGGCTCTGCGCAAGATCCG
>JBFMCJ010000109.1 GCA_040754675.1 Bacillota bacterium | reverse complement strand
CCGCCTTCCTGGCGGGTGCGGCAGCGCTCGCCGGTCTGGTGCGGGAGGTGCGGGCGCACCTGCGCCGCTCCTCGCCGCCCAGAGTGTGGACGTGGCGGCGCATGGGCGCGCTGCTGGCCCATGGCGGGATCGCGGTGATGGCGGTCGCCATCCTGGCCTCCACGGCCTTCCAGGTGGAGACGAGCCGGTCCCTGGCCCTCGGTGAGAGCGCCCACCTGGCCGGGTACACGGTGCGCTTCGACGGCCTCGACTGGCGGCGCGTCCCGGGCGCCACCGAGGTCTACGCCCGGGTGAGCCTGTTCCGGGGCGACCGGTTCATCCGGCAGCTGGAGCCGGGCCGGCGCGTCTACGACGGCAACATGGCCGAGTTTGGCGCCACCACCGAGGTGGCCCTACACCGGCACCCCGAGGGGGACGTGTACGTGGCGCTCGCCGGCTGGGAGGAGAACGGCCGCAGGGCGGCGTTCGAGCTCTACGTCAACCCGCTGGTGAGCTGGCTTTGGATAGGGAGCTCGCTGATGCTCCTGGGCACCGTGCTGGCCCTGGGTTGTGCGGCCGAGGCGAGGGCGTTGGAGCGGCAGGCCCGGGTGAGGGTGCTGGAACAGGCAAGCCGCCTGTCCCAGGCCCCCTCATCAGGCGCGGCCCTCGCCCAACCTACTCCAGGGGTGCGCTGACGAAGCGGCCGACGACCTTCACCTCGAGCTCGAGGGTGACGCCAAACGCCTCCTGCACGCGCCGGCGCACCATGCGGATGGCGTCGAGCATCTCGACGCACGTGGCACGGCCCTTGTTCACGATAAAGTTGGCGTGGATGGGCGACACCTCCACGTCGCCCCGGCGCCAGCCCTTCAGCCCGGCCTGCTCGATGAGGCGGCCGGCGTAGTCGCCCGGCGGGTTCTTGAAGATGCTGCCGGCGCCGGGCTCGCCCAGGGGCTGCGTGCGCCGCCGGGCCTCCAGGTACGACTCCATCTCGGCCGTGATGGCCTCGACGGGCCGCGGTGCAAGCTGGAGCCGGGCGCTCACCACCGCCAGGTCAGGGCGGCTTTGAAGGACGCTGTGCCGGTACGCGAACCGGAGATCCTCGGCCGAAAGGCGCACCTCGCTCCCGTCCGGCCCGAAGCACAGCACGCTTTCCACCACGGAACCGATGGCTCGGTGATGAGCGCCGGCGTTCATGACGATGCCGCCTCCGACGCTCCCGGGGATCATGACGCCGAACTCCAGCCCCGACAGCCCGTGCATGGCCGCCTGCCAAGACATGGCCGGAAGCGGCGCCCCGGCTTCGACCTCCAGCGTCGTGCCGTTGAACTCGGCCCGGGACAGCCCCCGGGCGATCTGGATGACCACGCCCTCGATGCCGTCGTCGCTGACCAGGAGGTTTGAGCCACGGCCGATGACGGTGACGGGAAGGCCGTGACGGTGGCACGTCTCCAGAGCGCGGGCGAGGTCGTCGCGGCTTTCAGGGATGACCAGCACGTCGGCAGGCCCGCCGATGCGGAAGGCGGTATGCGAGGCCATCGGCTCGTGGTCCAGCACCGGCCCGCGGACCCGCTCCCTGAGGAGCTCACTCCAGGTACGGGCAAGCGTCGCTCTGTGTGAAGCCTTCATGCGGTGGCCTCCCGAGTCCCGGCTTTCAGCTGTGCGGTGCGGTTCCTATGGTGCCAGCGGTCGTTATGGAGTCTATTCCCCGCGGGCCTATGGATACTCCTGTAGTGCTGCGGAAGGGTTGTGATGGCAGAGGTGCCCACGCACCGGCACAAGAGGGGTCGCCCCGGGCAACCCCTCCTCTACGGGTCCAGCTTTACCGCGATCTGCCCGTCCCGCACCTCAACGGGGTAGGTGCGCAGCGGCCTATAGGCGGGCAGCGTGAGCGCCTTGCCGGTTCGGAGGTCGAAGCGGGCGCCGTGCTTCGGGCAGGCCACGATGCCCGCGTCGGGGTCGAAGTCGCCCTCGCTCAGGCTCGCCCGCTCATGGGTGCAAAGGTCATCCGTGGCGAAAATCGCCTGCCCCGTGTTCCACAGGGCGATCACCCTACCGGCCAGGCGCACCTTGCGGCTTGCCCCGGGCGGGAGCTCCGGGAAGGGGAGAGCCGGCTGGAAGTCCGCCATAGCCCTGTTCTCCCCTCAGCCTACCGAGCCTTCCATCTCGAGTTCGATGAGGCGGTTGAGCTCCACCGCGTACTCCATCGGAAGCTGCCGGGCGAAGGGCTCGATGAAGCCCATCACGATCATGGCGGTGGCCTGCTGCTCCGGGATGCCCCGGCTCATCAGGTAGAAGAGCTGCTCCTCGCTCACCTTGCTGACGGTTGCCTCGTGCTCCATCTGGACGTCGCTGTTGAGCACCTCGATGTAAGGGATGGTGTCGGTCTTGGAGCGGTCGTCGAAGATGAGGGCGTCACAGTTGACCTTGCTTTTGCTTTTCGCGGCCTCCTCGGCGATGTGGACGAGGCCCCGGTACGTGGTGCGCCCGCCGTCCTTGCAGATGGACTTGTTGGTGATGGTCGACGTCGTGTACGGCGCCAGGTGCACCGCCTTGGCGCCGGCGTCCTGGTGCTGCCCGGGCCCGGCCAGCGCGATGGAGAGCACCTCGCCGCGGGCGCCCCTGCCCATCAAGTAGACCGACGGGTATTTCATCGTGAGCTTGCTGCCCAGATTACCGTCTATCCATTCCATGGTGGCGTCCTCGTGGACGGCCGCCCGCTTGGTCACCAGGTTGTAGACGTTGTGCGACCAGTTCTGGATGGTGGTGTAGCGCACCCGGGCTCCCGGCCTGACGATGATCTCCACCACCGCCGCGTGCAGCGAGTCGGTGGTGTACTGGGGCGCCGTGCACCCCTCGACGTAGTGCACGAAGCTGCCGGGCTCGGCGATGATCAGCGTCCGCTCGAACTGGCCCATGTTGCGGGCGTTGATGCGGAAGTACGCCTGCAGGGGGACCTCCACCCTGACGCCCTCCGGCACGTAGATGAAGCTGCCGCCGCTCCAGACCGCGCTGTTGAGCGCGGCAAACTTGTTGTCGGCGGGCGGCACCACCGTTCCGAAGTACTGCCGCACAATGTCCGGGTACTCCCGCACCGCCGTGTCGGTGTCGACGAAGATGATGCCTTGTCGCTGGAGCTCCTTGCGAATGTTGTGGTAAACCACTTCAGAGTCATACTGGGCCGAGACTCCCGCGAGGAACTTCCGCTCGGCCTCGGGGATACCCAGCCGGTCAAACGTGTTCTTGATGGTGGCAGGAACCTCTTCCCACGTCCTGCCCTGGCGCTGTGTGGGCCGGATGTAGTAGTGAATCTCGTCGAACCGGAGCCGGGAAAGGTCTCCACCCCAGGCGGGCATGGACTTTCGCTCGAAGATGTCGAGTGCCTTGAGCCGGAAGCGCCGCATCCACTCCGGCTCGCCCTTGAAAGCGGAGATCTCCTCGACGACCTTTCGGTCGAGGCCCTTCGGGGACTTGTATACGTACTGCTCCGGGTCCGAGAACCCGTAGCGATACTCCGTATCGAGCTGGAGACCCTGCCTCGCCACGCCGACTCCCCCTTGCCATGAAAAGTCTAGTCCCGGTACTTAGTGATGTCAATGCTTCACCTGGTTAACTAGCCTCTCATACAGGGCGCCTCCGGCGAAGGATATAATGGGTCACGGCACAGCAACACCCCGGAGAAGGCAGGGATACGGGTATGGGCGTGCTATCGCGCATGACCGCCGTGCTGAAGGCGAAGATGAACAAGCTGGTGGAACGCTGGGAAGATCCCCGCGAGACGCTGGAATACTCCTACCAGCGCCAGCTTGAACTGATGCAGCAGGTGCGCCGCAATCTGGCTGAGGTGGCCACCTCCCGCAAGCGGCTGGAACTGCAAGGCGTGAAGCTGCGGGAGACGCTCCAGCGCCTGGAGGATCAGGCGAAAGAGGCCCTCAGGGTGGGGCGCGAGGATCTGGCCGTGGCGGCGCTGCAGCGCAAGGCCGAGATCCAGCAGCAGATCGAGGGCATCGAGCGCCAGGCGTCGGAGCTCGAGGCCGAGCAGAAGAAGCTGGAGGCGGCTGAGGCACGCCTTCGGGCCAAGGTAGAAGCCTTCCGGGCTCACAAGGAGGTCATCAAGGCCCAGTACTCGGCGGCCGAGGCCCAGGTACGCATCGGCGAGGCGGCCAGCGGGCTGTCCGAGGAACTGGCCGACGTGGGGCTGGCCATCGAGCGGGCCCAGCAGAAGACGGAGGACATGAAGGCCAGGGCGGCCGCCATCGACGAACTGGTCGCCACCGGGGTGCTGGAGGACCGGACGGCTTTCACGGGCGGCACGGCCATCGAGCAGGAGCTGGCCAAGATCAAGGCGTCCGAACGGGTGAAGGCAGACCTGGAGAGGCTCAAGCAGGAGGTGTCGCGGGCGTGATCATCCGCATCGCCACGGAAGGCCAGTATGAACTGACCGGGCCGGCGCTCGCCGAACTGGACAGCGCCGACAACGCGCTGCTGGACGCCGTCGAAAACGGCGATCCCCACGCCTTTGCCCGGGAACTCACGCGCGTTCTCTCGATCATCCGCACGCGGGGGCGGCGGCTCGACGACCGGGAGCTGAAGGAATCCGACCTGGTGCTGCCGCCGCCCGACACCACGGTGGAGGAGGCCAGGGCGCTGTTCGCCGAGTACCCGCGACACCTCGTCACCTGAACACAGCTCGACACGCAGGCCGGCCCCCCCTGCCGGAGGGCCGGCCTCTTCGCCTCATACGGGGCAGTCCCAGATCGGGTACCACCGGGACGGGTCGGGCTCGGTGGGGAGTTCCCGGGAGAGGAGAGCGGCGGCGTGGAGCTCGCCGCTCTCGTGTCTTCCGCTCGAGGCCTCCTTGCCCTCACCCTTCGGCACGAACGGGTAGAAGCGCCCGCGCTTGTAGTTGTAGATGAGGTAAATCTTCTGAGGTGCCGTGCCTTCGGCGTCGGCGGCGAAGCGCTCCCCGGGGCGGAAGCGGAAGACCGCCGAGAGGATCTGGGTGCCGAAGCCCTGTTCGTCCAGCGTCTGGGCCGCCATGTGAACCAGCGTCAACAGGTCCTCGAAGTCCGGGTCCTCCAGGAGAATCCAGGTGTAGTTGTAGCCATCCTTCAAGACCTGGACGCGGCTTTCGGTCTCTTTGGCGCCCATCCGCACCAGTTGCGCAAGATCCCGCTGCGCCGAGGCGAAGTCGCCGGTCACGACCGGCTTGAGGCAGATGCCGGCCCGGCCGCCGCTGACCCAGCCAAGCTCCTCCTCCACGACGGGGCGAGCCGTCGAGAGGGCGAAGAGCTTCTCCGGCCGGGGCTGCACCAGCCGGGGCCGGCCCAACAGGGCGTCAAACCACTGCCGGAGGCCCATGACTACTTTCGGCCCGCAAGTTCGAGTTCGAGCTTGCGCAAATAGGCGAGCCGGTTTTCCAGCGACGGGTGCGTCGAGAAAAGTTCGGCGATGCTGGAGCCCCGCAGCGCGGGCACGATGAAGAACGCGTTGAGCGCCTCGGCCTGGCGCAGGTCCCGGCTCGGGATGCGATCCATGACGCCGCTGATCTTGATCAGCGCCGACGCCAGATTCGAAGGCGCGCCGGTCAGGTAGGCGGCGCCGCGGTCCGCCGCATACTCCCGGTACCGGGAAAGCGCCCGGATCAGGAGATAGCTCACGAAGTAGACGAGCAGCGAGACCAGGTAGATGACCATCCAGGCGTACGCGCCCCCGCCGCGGTCGTCCCGGCGGTCTCCGCCCATCGGCACGCCCCAGTAGCCAAACCACATCATCTGCCGGGTGAGGAACGCGGCCACCGTCGCGAAGAAGCTCGCGACAGTGATGACGGCCACGTCACGGTTGCGAATGTGGGTGACCTCATGGGCCAGCACCGCTTCGACCTCCGGCCTGGAGAGCCGGCGCATCAACCCCGAGGTGACGGCCACGACGGCGCTCTTCGGGTTGCGGCCGGTGGCGAACGCGTTGGGGACGTCGGACGGCATGATGGCCACCCTGGGCTTCGGCAAGTCGGCCATGGCGGCAAGCCTGCCCACGATGTCGTGGAGCTCGGGCGCCTCTTCAGGGCTCACCTCGCGGGCGCCGGTCGACCAGAGCACGAGCTTGTCGGACAGGTAGTACTGGGCGGCCAGCATGATCCCGACGACGAGGAAGATGGTGGTGGTGTTGGCGCCGTAGGCGAGAAGCACGCTGATGAAGAAGAGGTAGACGGCGCCCAGCAGCAGCATCGTCAACAGCATGCGAGCAGTCAGCCCGGGATCTGAGGCAGCTACCCGCATCGGTCGGGCCATCGGGACACATCCCCTCCTGATTGCGATGGCAAGGCTCGAATACCATTGTACGTTATTCGCAACGGTGTCACAATTCGCGGGCACCCCAGGAAGAGACGCGGCTGGCTGTGCGAGAGCTAACCTGAAGTACTTCCAGGCGACCATGCGATGGCTCGTCGGAACCGCCATCGCGCTGTCGGCTTTGATGGTTGCTCTTTTCAGCCTGTTCGCCAGCGCAGGGACGTGACCTGGCCGGTGGCGCCGTCGCCGCTACGCGGACTCGAGGCGATCAATGGCCTCCTGCGCGGTGCGGCGTGCCCAGGCGTCCGCTTCCTGCACAGCCTCTAAAGATAACGATGGGGCTGGCGTGTGCCGGTCGAGGGCGTCCCTGACCACCTCCAGCAGCCGGTCGAACCGAAGCCGTCCCGCCAGGAAGGCCTCCACTGCCACCTCGTCCGCCGTGGCCAGCACGGTCGGGTAGGTGCCTCCCGCCTCCGCGGCCTGGCGGGCCAGACGGATAGCCCGTGGTTCGTTCTCCCCCGGTACCAGCGGCTCGAAGGTGAGCGTGAGGGGTTCGGCCCGGCCGGATGGGCCGGTGCCTCCGGAAGACCCGGCCCGCCGGGAGCGGGCGCCTGGCTCGAATAGCGGCGGCGGCCCCCGGTACTCCCAGCGATCGGGGTAGCTGAGGGCGAACAGAAGGGGCAAGCGCATGTCCGGAAGGCTGAGTTGCGCCTTGATGGAGCCGTCGCAGAACTCCACCAGCGAGTGAACCACGCTCTGCCGGTGCACCACCACCCGGACGTCGGCACAGGGCACGCCGAACAGGTGGTGCGCCTCGATGATCTCGAAGCCCTTGTTCATCAGGGTCGCCGAGTCCACCGTCACCCGGGGCCCCATGCGCCAGGTGGGGTGAGCCAGGGCCTGCTCCGCCGTCACGGTGCGAAGGCGTTGCGGGGGCCAGCCCCAGAACGGGCCGCCCGAGGCGGTGAGCCACAGCCGGCGGATGCCCGGACGCCGTTCACCCAGCAGGCTCTGCCAGATGGCCGAGTGCTCGGAATCCACCGGAAGCAGCCGCCCTTCCTCGACCAGGCGGGGAGCCGGGATGAGGTCGCCGGCGGCGACCAGCACCTCCTTGTTGGCGAGCGCCACCCTGCGGCCGGCCTCGAGGGCGGCGAGGGTCGGCGCCAGCCCCGTGAGGCCGACGGTCAGCACGAGCACGAGATCGGCGTCGGGGTGCAGCGCCGCGTCAATGAGCGCCTGAGGCCCCGCCACCACATGGGGGGCGGCTGCCGGGAAAGAAAGCGGCCCGGGATGGGTCCCGAGTTCGGCCCGGAGCCGGGCGGCGGCGCCGGGTTCGGTGACGGCCACCAGGCCCGGCGAAAACCGCCGCACCTGGTCGGCCAGGAGTTCCGGGTGGCGGCCGGAAGCCCCCAGGGCCACGACCTGCAGGCGGTCGGGGAAGTGCTCGCACAGTTCCAGCGTCTGCACGCCGAGCGAGCCGGTGCTTCCCAGGATGGCCAGCCGGCGAGGCGCGGGCGGCTGTGGCGTGCAGTGGTGATGTTGTCCGGGTTTGGGCGTCACGGCGCATGTTCCCCGGCGATTATAAGCCAGGCGGGGTGCCAACAGGCAACCGGGGGACGGTGTCGAAAGAGGGTTCGACGAGTCGGGAAGGGGAAGCCGTCGTGCAGCAAGCCGCCGACTGGATCCGGGAGCCCCGGGTGACGCTCATTGCCGTCACACAGTTCAACGCGCCGCCGCACATCGAGTGGGAGACGGACACGGACAACCCGGCGCAGCGGCTCATCGAGTTCGCCGGCCGGCTCTGCTACCGCTCCTTCCACAACCCGAGCGGCCGCACCAACGCCGAGTACATCGACAACCTCCTGCGCCAGGGGCACCTGAGCGTCATCGAACACGCCAGCGCCAGCATGCTCATCGAGGGCATCTCCCGCTCCTGTTCGCACGAGATCGTCCGCCACCGGCACTTCAGCTACTCGCAGCTCAGCCAGCGCTACGTGAACGAGGCCGAGGCCCGCATGGTGCTGCCGGCGGCGCTGGCGGACGACCCCGAGGCGCAGGCCATCCTCGCGCAGGTGGCTCGAACCGCCCGGGATGCGTACGCACGGCTCGCCGAACGGCTCCAGGCGAAGTACGCAGGCGTGGCCGAGCTGTCCGAGCGGCGCAAGATGGCGCGCCAGGCGGCCCGTTCGGTCCTTCCCAACGCGACCGAGACCGCGCTGGTCATGACAGGGAATTTCCGGGCGTGGCGCCACTTCATCCGCATGCGCGGCTCGCCCCACGCCGAACCGGAAATCCGGCGCGTGGCGATGGCGGTGCTGCGCATCCTGCAACAGCAGGCGCCCGCCGTCTTCGGCGACTTCCGGATCGAGCGCGGGCCCGACGGAAGCGAGGTGGCCGAACCCGGCTACGTTTATGAATGAAGCGACAACAGAGCGCCTGGCCCCGCCGGTCCCCGACGGGGCCTGGATGCGGGTGCGGGAGGACTGGGCCGAGGCGGGGGAGGGCAGCCGGCGGCTGTTCACCTTCGACCTGGCCGGGCGGTTGGTGGAGGCGTTCGTGGACGGGGTCGGGTACCGGCGCGGCCTCGACAACCGGGTGCTGGAGCGCCGGCCGGTGCGCGGCGCCGAGGGCTTGTCCCGGCGGCAGCGGAGGTGGCTCAGCCGGAGGGAAGCCGAGCAACTGGTGGAACAGGCCGTCGAGACGGCGAGATCGGCTGCCCGTGCCGGCTACCCCGCGTTGAAGGTCATGGACTGGGGGGCCCTGCTGGCGGATGCCCGCCGGTTCCGGCAGGTCTACCGGCCCATCGGCATCCTGCCGCCGGACCAGTACCTGTCCGTGGTGCTGCAACTGACGGCCGGCTGCTGGTACAACCGCTGTACGTTCTGCACTTTTTACAGGGGCCAGCGATTCGGCGTGCGGAGCCTCGACGAGTTCCGCCGGCACATGGACGAGGTCAAGGCTTTCTTCGGGGCGGGACTGCTGCGCCGGCACACGGTCTTCCTGGGCGACGCCAATGCCCTGGTGCTGGCCACCCGGCGGCTGGTTGATTGCCTGGAGGCGGTGGGTGAGGCGTTTCCCGGCCGTGAGGTGTTCGCCTTCCTGGATGCGTTCAACGGCCGGCGCAAGGGCGCTGCCGAGTGGCGGCAACTCGCCGCCCTGGGGCTGCGAAGGGTGTACATCGGCCTGGAGTCGGGAAGCGACGAGTTGCTGCGGTTCCTGGAGAAGCCCGGCACGGCCGCCGACGCGCTGGCCACCGTCCAGGCGATGAAGGCAGGGGGCATCGGCGTCGGCATCATCCTGCTGCTGGGGGCCGGCGGGCGGCTGTATGCGGGCGAGCACGTGCGCCGAAGCACCGAGATCGTGAACGCCATGGAGCTCGGCGGCGGAGACCAGCTTTACCTTTCGCCACTGGTGGTGGCACCTCGGTCGCCCTACGAGGAGCGGGCGAAGGAGGCCGGGGCCGTGCCGCTGTCGCCGGCCGAGGTAAAGGGGCAGGCCGACGCGCTGCTGGCGGGTATCCGCCTTGGGCGGGGTGCCCGGTGGTCTTACTACTTCATCGAGGAGTTCCTTTACTAGTAGTGCGTCCCACAAGTTCGTTCCATGGCCATGATGGGTCCTTGACAACTTAAGCCCGCACGGTCGGGCAAAGAATTTCGCAGGGCAGCAGGAGTCCGGCCATAGGGCGCGAACTGGCGCCAC
>JBFMCJ010000108.1 GCA_040754675.1 Bacillota bacterium | reverse complement strand
CATGCCGCTCAGGGCGCGCCCCGGCCCGATCTCCACGAAGTGGGACACCCCCATGGCGGCCATCGCACGCAGGCTTTCAGCCCACCGCACCGGGGAGGCGAGTTGGGCGAACAGGTGCTCCCGGATGCTCTCGGGTTCGGAGGGCAGCGGCCGGGCGGTGACGTTGGCCACCACGGGCCATGCAGGCTCTGCAAAGGACGTGCTTTGCAGGTGTGCCCGGAAGCGTTCGGCGGCGCCCTTCATCCAGGGCGAGTGAAACGGGCCGCTCACGGAGAGTTCCATGTAGCGCCCGCCGGCCTGCTCGACCCTGGCTCGAACCTCGTCGAGCGCCTGCCTCAGGCCCGAGACCACCACCTGCCCTGGCGCATTGAAGTTCGCAGGCACCACGGCAGCCGGGTCGCGGCTTTGTTCGCTCACCGCGGCGCAGATGCGGCGGACGGCGTCGTCGTCAAGCCCGATCACGGCCCCCATGCCGCCCGCGCCGTCCGGCACGGCCCGCTCCATCAGTTCGCCCCGTGCCCGTACCAGCTTCAAGGCTGCCTCGAACTCCAGGCACCCGGAGGCCACCAGCGCCGTGTACTCCCCCAGCGAGTGGCCGGCCCCCGCGGCCGGGAGCCTGTTCCCCGGGACGTGCCGCCGCCACACCGCCCAGGCCGCCACACAGACGCTGAGGATGGCCGGCTGCGTGTGGGAGGTCTGGCGCAGCACCTCTTCGGGCCCTTCCCGGCAGAGCCTCCACAGGCCCGGGATCACCCGGTCGGCACGCTCCATCACCTCGGCCGCCTCGGGAAAGGCCTCCGCCAGCGCGACCCCCATTCCCACCGCCTGCGAACCCTGGCCCGGAAAGACGACCGCATACGAGGCAGATGGCGCTCCGCCGCTCATGGCCGCCCGCCCCACCGCACCACCGCGGCCGCCCACGTCAGCCCGCCGCCGAAGGCCACCATCAGCACGTGGTCGCCATCCGCAATCTTCCCGGCCCGCGCGGTCTCGTCCAGCGCAATGCCGATGGACGCCGCCGAGGTATTGCCGTAGCGGTCGATATTGACCACCACCCGGTCGTCCGGTACGCCCAGGCGCTTGGCCGCCGCGTCGATGATGCGGACGTTGGCCTGGTGCGGGATGAAGTGGCGCACCTGGTCGACGGTGATGCCGGCGCGGCGCAGGCTCTCCTCCGCTGCGTCTCCCATCGTTCGCACGGCAATCTTGAATACCTCGTTACCCTGCATCCGGATGTAGTGCAGTCGCTCGGCCACCGTGGCCTGGGACGCCGGCCGCCTTGAGCCGCCGGCGGGCAGGTAGAGCAGATCGGCGTAGCTCCCGTCCGAACCAAGGTGTGTGGCCAAAAGTCCCCACCCCGGGCGGACGGGCCCCAGTACCACCGCCCCCGCGCCGTCGCCGAACAGCACGCAGGTGGACCGGTCGGTGTAGTCGGTGATCTTGCTGAGGCACTCCGCCCCGATGACCAGGGCGAACTCTGCCCGGCCGCTCTCGATGGCCGCGGCCGCCACGTCCATCCCGTAGAGCAGCCCCGAGCACGCGGCGGACAGGTCGAAGGCGGCCGCAGATCGGGCGCCGAGCCGATCCTGCACCAGGTTGGCGGTGGAAGGAAACGACATGTCGGGCGTCACCGTGGCGACGATGATGAGGCCCAGCCGGCCAGGCTGGACGCCGGCCGCCTCCAGGGCGCGGCGAGCCGCCGCCGTGGCCAGGTCGGAGGTGGCCGTCTTCTCGTCGGCGATGTGGCGTTCGCGGATGCCGGTTCGGGTGCGGATCCACTCGTCGCTGGTGTCCACCATCTTCTCCAGGTCGAAGTTGGTCAGCACCCGGGGCGGCACCGCTGACCCGGTTCCCCATATCCCCACGGCACGCCCGTCACTGTGCGGCATAAGAATCAAGGCTCCCCTCTGTACACCTCTTCGATGGCGGAACGCATGGCGGCCACCACCTGCTGCTTCACGCCTCGCGCGGCCAGCCGGACGGCGTTTTCCATCGCCTTTTCGTCCGACCGCCCGTGGGCGACCACCACGACGCCCTTGACGCCCACCAGAAACGCACCGCCGTATGACCGGTAATCGAGGCGGTCTCTCAACCCCCTCAGCGCGGGCTTGAGCAGAAGCCCGCCGAGGCGGCCCCGGGCGCTCGTGAGCGCGAGGCGCCGGAGTTCGCCCATGAGGGCCGACGCGAAGCCCTCCACAGCTTTGAGCAGCACGTTGCCCACGAAGCCGTCGCAGACAGCCACGTCGCAGGCCCCGGCGAACACGTCCTTCCCCTCGACGTTGCCGGCAAAGGGGGCGAGCTTTGCGGCCATCAGCCGGTGAGCCTCCTGAGCGGCTTCGTTCCCCTTGGTGGGCTCTTCCCCGATGTTGATGAGCCCCACCCGGGGTTTTTCGATGCCCAGCACGGCGCGAGCAAACGCCTGGCCGAGCACGCCGAACTGCAGCAGGTGCGAGGGGCGGCAGTCCACATTGGCGCCGCCGTCGATGAGCACCACCGGGCCGGAGAAAAGGGGAAGCACGATGGCCAGCGCCGGGCGCTCCACGCCCTCGATGCGGCCGATGTGAAAGAGCGACGCGGCAACCACCGCCCCCGTGCTCCCGGCTGAGACCAGAGCGTCTGCCTGCCCCTCCTTCACGAGTCTGGCGGCCACGACCAGCGAGGCGTCGCGCTTTTTGCGGACGGCCTCGACCGGATGTTCGTCCATCCCGATCTGCTCGGAGGCCGGCACCACCCGCACGGTTGCGGACGCACCCCCGCCCGGCCGCTCCCCTATCAGGGACTGCACAGCATCCGGTGACCCCACGAGCATCACGGGAACATCGACGGATCCGGCGGCCGCCAGCGTACCCCGGACGGGCGCTTGCGGCGCATGATCGCCTCCCATGGCGTCTACGGCGATAGCCATCCTGGGTCTACCCTTCCGTCTTTCCCGGCGCCCGGGCCTCCGCAAAGGCCAGGGCCGCCACGACGAACAGCCCGCGAGCGACCGGCTCGGATCCGCAGCGGCTCTCCACCTCCACCAGGTGCTTGGAACCCCTCGACCGGCGAAGCTCTGCCCTCGCCACCACCTCCTCGGGCACTCGCACCGGCCTCAGGAAGCGAAACCGCGCCGAGCCCGTGACCACCACGTCGGCATCGATGAGAGCCACCGCCAGGGAGTTGGCCTGAGCGAACAGCCAGTGGCCCCGGACGATGCCGGTGCGAGAGAAGGCCATCTCCGCGGTGGTGCGCAGAACCGACCGGCCCCAGCGGCCCAGCTGGAGTTCCAGCAGTTCCCCGAGGAGTTCGCTTGCGTAAAGGGAGCGGGGCCGGGCAGCCTCCTCGGCCAGCCGGCGCGTCCTTTCACGCATCTCGGGAATCCCGAGCCGCAGTCGGTCGAGCCGGATCGTGGGCACGCTCACCCCGAGCCGCAGCGAAAGCTCTCGGTCCGTGAGAAAGGGCTCCTGGTGCAGAAGCGCCCGGAGGCGCTCCAGCCTCTTTTCTATGACCTCATCTGATGACCTGCTCATAGAAAATGCCCCGAACAAAGCCCTCGCCTGGCGCGAGGGCTTTGGCTATCTGGGCCGCCGTGTGCCTTACGACTCTTCCTTGGGGGTCAGGTACTGCCGGCCACCATAGGTGCCGCAGTACGGGCAGACGCGGTGCGAAAGCCGCGGCCGGTGGCAGCGCGGGCACTCGGAAAGGTTGGGGGCCGAAAGCCGCCACATCGACCGGCGCGTCCGCGTGCGCGCCTTCGAAAAGCGCCGCTTCGGGTTGGCCATCCTACTGCTTTTCTCCTCCCCGGCGCCGCTGTCCCGACTGCAACAACAGCCCCTTCAGCGGCGCCCAGCGCTCGTCCGGCTCATCCTGCCTGCAGTCGCAAGGCCCCTCGTTGAGGTTGCGCCCGCACGTGAGGCAGATCCCCTTGCAGTCCGGCCGGCAGAGGCGCTTCATCGGTATGGCAAGCTGCAGATTCTCCCGTATCGCCTCCGAGAGATCCAGCACGTCGCCGGAAAACCAGTTCGCCACGTCCTCCCCCTCGGGCCTCTCCAGGCGAAGCCGCTCGGGGTAGTACATCTCCTGCATGTCGCGCTCGAGCGGATACGTGAAGCCCGTAAGGCAACGGGTGCACTCCAGCTCCGCCTCGCACGAGAGATGGACCTTCACCAAAAAGCCCTTGCCCACGTTGGTGACGCTCCCGCGGACCCGGACGGGACCGCATGCCGCCGCGCCGCCGGACGCCTCCAGCGGCGGCGCCGGACTCTGCCCGTCGATGGGCAGTTGCGCGCCTTTCTGCTCCCGGATGGCGCTAATGTTGATTTGCACGGCCGTGCGCCACCTCGCCCATTATAGTGAGGCCCTCCAGGCCCGTCAAGAAAAGGGACAGCCTCCGGCCCGTATACATCGGGGGGAGCGGAATCGAAAGGAAGTGGTCCCGGGCCTCGATGCGCTCGAACTTGCCCTCCCTTCTGCGTTCCGAGGCGGGTACGTACCTGATCGGCGCGGCGCTGGGGCTGTTCACCGCCCTCGTGGTGGTGTCCGCCAAAGACGCGTTCGAGGCCAGCCTCTTTGGGCTTCGACTCTGGTTTGACGCGGTCCTCCCGGCGCTGTTGCCGTTCTTCGTGCTCTCCGAGATCCTGGCTGCCTACGGGGTCATCCACTTCATGGGGGTGCTGATGGAGCCGTTCATGCGCCCCCTCTTTAACATTCCCGGGGCGGGCAGCTTCGCTTTTGCCATGGGGCTGGTAAGCGGCTATCCCCTGGGGGCCATCATCACGGCGCGGCTGTGCAGGGAGCGTCTTTGCAATGCCGTCGAGGGCGAGCGCCTGGTCTCCCTGGCCAATACGGCGGATCCGCTCTT
Organism: Bacillota bacterium; assembly: GCA_040754675.1. Lineage (NCBI taxonomy): Bacteria > Bacillati > Bacillota > Bacillota bacterium. Next base: position 5,129 of record JBFMCJ010000108.1, on the reverse strand, counting down.
CATGGCCGGCGTCGTGGCTGCGGGGTTCTTTCAGGTCCCGGAGCTCGGCGCCGCCCTCAGCGCCGCGCACTACCTGGCCGTGCTCCTGGTCGGGTGGTTGGGGGCTTTCCACGAGCGCCGCGCGCCTGCAACGCCGCCGCTTGAAGGTACCTCTCGGGAGCCGCTTCTGTACCGTGCCGCCACCGCCATGGGCAAGGCCCGGCGCGAGGACGGCCGTCCTTTCGGCCAGGTCCTCGGGGACGCGGTGAAAAGCGCCATGACCAGCATGCTGCTCATCGGGGGCACCATCATGATCTTTTCGGTCCTGCTGCGGGTCCTGGCGCGCCTGGGGGTCGTACAGGCGCTGGGGCACCTGGCGGGCGCCGCGCTCGCGGCCGTTGGGCTCAACCCTGGCCTGGCTGACGCCGCCGTGCGCGGCCTCTTCGAGATCACCAATGGCACCCGGACCGCCTCTCAGGCCCAGGGGGCGCTCGCCGAGCGCGCGGCCGTGGCCAGCTTCATCATCGGCTGGTCGGGAGCCTCCGTGCACGCACAGGTGGCCGCCGTGGTACAGGACACCGGCATCCGCCTGCGGCCGTACATCCGGGCCCGCTTCCTGCACGGCATCTTCGCCGCCGCCATCACGCTCGTCTTGATGGCGTCCAGTGCAGCGCCGCGCCTTCCCGTCCTGACACCTTTCACGGCGTCGGGCACCCTTTCACCCTGGTCACCGGAGGCCGTCGCGTGGCGGCTGCGAACGGCCGGGCTCCTGCTGGGGCTGATGCTCGTGGGGGTGGCGACAGGTCAGCTGGCGCGGAAGCTCGGCCGGCTGGTTGGGTCCTGGCCGCGGGTCGGCGGCATCTAACGGCCCTGCACCCTTCTTTCTCACCGGGACGGGGGCGTCTGTCGGGCCGGCGCGGGCCCGGTCTGCCCCCCGGCAGCGGCTGCTTCCTGCAGCCGGAGCTTCAGCTCTTCCCGGCCCAGCTGAACCTGGTGGAGATGCCGCTGGATCTCGCCCAGGGTCTTCTCCAAGGCCTGCTGCACCATGAGCAGCACGGAATCGGCGTACTCGTTGGCGCCGGTCTCGAGTTCGGCGGCTCGCCGGCGGGACTCTGCCAGCAACCGCTCGCCCTCCTGTTCGGCCTGGCGCAGCACATCGCTCTCCCGGACCAGGCGTGCCGCGTACTCCTCGGCCTTGAGCACGATGCGTTCGGCCTCGGCCTGGCTCTCCTGCAAAATGGCCTCGCGGCGCGAGAGCAGCTCCGCCGCCTGCGCGACTTCCTCGGGCAGCGTCCGGCGGATGCGATCGATGACCTGCAGCACCTCGTCCGCTCGCACCATGCAACGCCCGCTCAGGGGAACGGTGGGCGCCGAGGTGATCAGGTGTTCAAGCCGCTCCAGAAGGAGCTGCACGGTCACCGTGCGCACCGGCATCGAAGACGAACCCGTCGAGGCATCCGAAGCGCTCATGTCCGTTCGATCAGGCCCGGAGCCCCCCTCCCGGGTACGCCCGCATGGCCTCCCGGTGCGAGGCCCTGAAGGCGGGCGCGAAGGCGCTGGGCCACGCCGGGAGGTACCCAGCGGCCCACGTCGCCACCGAACTGGGCCACCTCCTTGATCAGGCTCGAACTCACGAAGGCGTACTCGCTCGACGTCATGATGAAGACGGTGTCGATCTGGCCGTTGAGGTGGCGGTTCATGGTGGCCAGGACAAACTCGTACTCGAAGTCCGACACCGCCCTCAAGCCCCGCACCAGCGCCGCCGCCCCACGGGAGGCCGCGTACTGCACCACCAGGCCGGAGAACGCCTCGCAGCGCACGTTGGGGAAAGGCCGGCACGCCTCTTCGAGCATGGCGAGCCGCTCCTCGGCCGAGAACAGCGGCCGCTTGCCGGGGTTTTTCAGGACCGCCACGTACAGAACGTCGAATAGCCTGCTCGCCCGGGCGATGATGTCCAGGTGCCCGAAGGTCACGGGGTCGAAGCTGCCCGGGTAAACCGCAATCGTCACGCCTTCAGTCCCCCAATTCCGGGGAAAAGAACGACACCACCGTCTCTCCGTACGCCGCTTCTCTGGCCAGCCGCAACCCCTCGACGTCGCCGGGCCTCTCCCGGGCGCTGTGCTGAATCACCAGGAGCCCTGGCGGCGAAACGAGCCGAAGCCTGGCAACCTCCCGGGCCGTTTCGGCCACGAACCCCTGGCCGTAGGGAGGGTCGGCGAACACGACGTCAAAAGCCCGGCCCTCCCGTGCCAGATCCTCCAGCGCCACGCGCACGGTGCTCTGCCGGATCTCCGCTCGCCCGCGCAGGCCCGTTCGAACCAGATTGGCTTCCAGCACCTCGGCGGCCCGCCGGTCGCTTTCCACAAAGACCGCCAGACATGCCCCCCGGCTCAGCGCCTCTATTCCCACCGCCCCCGACCCGGCAAAGAGGTCGAGCCATGCGCGCCCTTCCGTCCACGGCACCAGGATATCCATCAGCGACTGGCGGACCCGGTCCGTGGTGGGGCGCACCCCCCGGCCCTTCGGCGCCAGGAGCCGCCGGCCCCTCGCCTGGCCGGCGATGACCCGCACTCGCTCACCGCCCTACTGGCCCTGTGCGAGGGTGTAGATGAGCCCGATGGTGCCCGGGCCGGTGTGAGTACCGATCGTGGGCCCGAGCGGGGTTACGATCACCTCGTCGAACCGGCACCGCTTCAGCACCTGCTCCTTGAGGCCCTCCGCCTCCTCGGGCACGTCCCCGTGAACCACGACGAGCGTCTCGCCCCGGCCGCCCGTCTCCGACTCGCAGACTTCTACGAGCCGTGCCAGCGACCGCGCCCGGCCTCGCACCCGCTCAACGGGGGTCACCATGCCCCCCTCGAAGGCCAGGATCGGCTTGACCTGGAGCACCCCACCCACAAAAGCCTGGGCACGGCCGATGCGGCCGTTTTTCCAGAGGTACTCCAGGGTCTCCACGGTGAACCGGACGCGAATGCGCGCCGCCAGCTCCTCGAGGCGGGCTGCGACCTCGTCCACAGAGGCGCCCGAATCGGCGGCCCGAACCGCCTCCCTTACTAGAAGCCCCTCCGCCATGCTGACGAGGCGGGAGTCCACGACCCGGACCGGCACCCGGTCGAACTGCCGGGAGGCCATCACCGCCGACTGGTACGTTGCCGAGATTTCCGATGAAGCGTGAATGGAGAGGATAGCCTGGGGGCTGGCTGCTTCGACCACAGCCTCGTAAGCCTGCAGGAAGTCGGCAGGGGACGGGTGCGAAGTGCGGGGCAGTTGCCCCTCGGGCGCCCGTCGCATCATGTCGAAGAACTCGCGGGGGGTGATGTCCACTCCGTCCCGGTAGCTCTTGTCCTGGAAGATCACGTGAAGCGCCACAACGTGTACGCCGAGCTCCTTTACCCACTCCGGGGGGAGGTCCGCCATGCTGTCCGATACGATCTGAATGGGCCGGCCCTTTGCTGCCAACGGTCTGTCAACCCCTTCTCACTCTAAGTCCGCGCCCATAGGCCGTCCGAGCGTCTCGTCCCCCGGCCGCCGGCCAGCCTATTCGGCCGAGAGCAGGTAAAAGAAGAGCGGCTGGCCCCCGTAGTACACTTCAAGCTCCACCCCGTCGAGGCTGGCTCGAAGTTTATCGGCGAGGGCCGCGGCCGCGTCCCGTTCCACGCCGTGACCGGAGTAGAGCGTAAGCAAGCTTTTGCCGTCCGTGAGAAGCGACCGGGCGACAACCGCCGTGACGCTGGCGACGTCCTTGCCGACCGAAACCAGGTCACCGTTCGCCATGCCCACGATGTCGCCGGCCTGTATGGTCTGTTCGCCGAAGCGGGAGTCCCGCACCGCGTACGTTACCTCCCCGCTCGCCACGCGGGCGCACGCCTTCTCCATCTGGCCGGCGTTGGCGTCGAGCCCCTGGTCCTCGCGGAAGGCCAGCGCCGCCGCCAGCCCTTCAGGAACCGTCTGGGTGGGCACGACCCGGACCGGCTTGCTGGCGAGTTCAATGACCTGCCGGGCCGTCATGAGCACGTTCTTGTTGTTGGGAAGCAGGATGACGCCCCTACCCGGGGCCTGGTGAACGGCCTGCATCAGTTCCTCGATGCTCGGGTTCATGGTCTGTCCGCCGTCCACGATCTCGTCCACGCCCACGCTCCGGAAGATTTTGGCCAGCCCGTCGCCGCTCACCACCGCGACCACGCTGGTGAGGCGGCTTGCGCGTGACGGCCAGATGAGGGAGGCCGCGGGCACCGTAACCGGTGCCGCACCGCGCCCGGAGGCGTCGGAGCGAACGGCCCTGCCGGGAGAGCGGCGGGCGGCGGCCAGGCTGCCGACCGGGGCGCGGGCGACCGCGGTTGTCCGCGCCACCGGGCGTTCGGCGCTATCGTAAGCGGCCGCGGTCCGCGACGAAGCGTCATGGCTTCCGTTGCCGTGGCGGGCGGCCTGGCGGTTCTGCTCCTGCATGTTGTTGATGGAGATGGAAAGCAGTTCGCCCCACCGGAGCGCGGCCTCCAGCGCCCGGCCCGGGTGGTTGGTGTGGACGTGCACCTTCACCAGGTTCGGATCCCCGACAACCAGAAGCGAGTCGCCCAGGTCCTCCAGCGCGCGGCGCAGTGACTCCTGGGAGATGCTCGTGCCCCGCACCAGGAACTCCGTGCAGTACCGGAACGTAACCTCCGTCTCGGTGATGGCGCGGTGCTCGGGGGGGATCGCCTCATGGCCGGGCATGGCCGCATGGCCGGCTCCCGCGGCGGCCGCGGCGCCTGCGGGCGCCTTCACCGCCGGAGCTGCTCCCCGCACGACCGTCCCCCGCGCTGCGGCGAGTGCTGCCTCCAGCAGAACCACCAGCCCCTGCCCGCCGGCGTCCACCACGCCGGCCTGGGCCAGGACCGGAAGCTGCCGGGGCGTCCTGGCCAGGGCCGCCCGGGCCCCCTCCACGGCCGCCTCCAGCACCTCGGTGAGGCCGGCCGTGGGCCGGCGCGCGGCGCGTTCAGCCCACCGGGCTGCTGCCCGCCCCACGCTCAGCATGGTGCCTTCCACCGGCTTCATCACGGCCCGGTAGGCGGTATCCGCCGCCTCTTTGAGGGCCCGTGCCAGCGTCGCGCCGTCCCTTTCACCCGGGTGGTGGCCCGCGGCGATCACCCGCGCAAATCCCCTGAAGAACTGCG
>JBFMCJ010000107.1 GCA_040754675.1 Bacillota bacterium | reverse complement strand
GTCAACGCCGCCAACAGCAGCCTGATGGGCGGGGGCGGCGTCGACGGAGCCATCCACCGGGCCGGCGGGCCGCGGATCCTGGAGGAGTGCAAAGCCATCGTGGCGCGGCAGGGATCGCTACCGACGGGAAAGGCCGTCATCACCACAGGCGGGCGGCTGACGGCCCGCTACGTGATCCACACGGTGGGGCCGGTCTGGCGGGGCGGAAGGTACGGCGAGCCGGAGCTGCTCGCTTCCGCGTACCGCAACTCGCTCGCTCTGGCTGCGGAAAAGGGGTTGGCCACGGTCGCCTTCCCGTCCATCAGCACGGGTGCCTACGGCTATCCCATCGAGGAGGCGGCTCCCGTGGCGGTCGAGGCGGTGGTGCACTTCATCCGGGAGCGCACCATCCGGGGCGGCCTGAGCCTGCGCGAGGTACGCTTCGTGCTCTTCAGCCGCCCCGACTTCGAGGTATACCGCCGGCTCCTGGCAAGCCCGGTTCCCTAGACGGCATTGCGGCCCGGGCGAGCGAGGGACTGCCGGCCGTCCCTTTTGCTGGCGGGGCAGTACTAGATGCCATAAAGTTCGCCGTACTTGCGCTTCAGGTACGCGACGTACGGATCGACCCGCATGGGGCCGCCGGTCACCAGCTGCACCAGTTCCTTCGGCTTTAGCTTGGCCCCGTGCACGTGGATCTTCTCGCGCAACCACGAGAGGAGCGGCGTGAAGTCGCCGCGGGAGATGCCCTCCTCGATCCCCGGCCGCTCCCGGCAGGCCTGCTCGTAAAACTGCACCGAGAGGATGTTGCCGAGCGTGTAGGTGGGGAAGTAGCCGATACTGGCGTGCGACCAGTGGACGTCCTGCAGCACCCCGTGGGCGTCGTCCCGGGGCCGAAGGCCCAGATAGGACTCCATCTTCTCGTTCCACGCATCCGGCAGGTCCTTGACGCCGAGCCGGTCCTCCAGCAGGGCGTTTTCGAGCTCCAGGCGCAGGAAGATGTGGAGGTTGTACGTGACCTCGTCCGCCTCGGTGCGGATCTCGCTTGGCCTCGAGAAGTTGACCGCCTGGTAGATGGTCTGCACGTCGGCCTTTGCAAGCTGTTCGGGGAAGAGCGCGCGTGCTTTGGGCAAGAAGAACTGCCAGAATGCCCGCGAGCGGCCCACGACGTTCTCCCAGAGCCTGGACTGCGACTCGTGAACGCCAAGGGAGGCGCCCTCGAAAAGCGGCGTGCGCTTGAGCGATTCCGGGATACCTTGCATGTAGAGGGCGTGCCCGCCCTCGTGGATGGCCGAGAAGAGGGCCGAAGCGAAGTTGTTGGGGTCGATGCGGTTGGTCACCCGCACGTCGCCCGGCCCGAACCCGATGGTGAACGGGTGCGGTGACCTGTCCTGGCGCCCCCGATTGAAGTCGTAGCCGATGGCGCGCAGCGCCTCCAGCGTCAACTCCCACTGTTTGGCCTCGTCATACGGCTGGTGCAGGACGGCGTTGCTCACCTGGCCCTGGCGCGCGGCGATGGCCGCCACCATGGGGACGAGTTGGGAGCGGAGTTCGGCGAAGAGCGGCTCGATGTCGGAGAGCTTCATGCCGGGCTCGTACTCTTCCAGCAGGGCGTCGTAGGGGCGTTGCTCGTAGCCCAGGCAGTCCACGATCTGGCGCACCACGCGAAGGTTGCGCCCAAGATAGGGGGCAAACGCCGCGAAGTCGTTCTCCGCCTTGGCCCTGGCCCACACGTTGGTGGCAAGCGACGCGGACTCCGCCAGCTCGGCCACCAGCCTGGGCGGCACCTTGACGGCCCGGTCGTACTTGCGCTTGGCCACCCGGACGAGGCTCGCCTCGAACGAGTCGTACTCAAGCCCCTCGCAGCGGTCCGCCAGGCGCTTGAGGAGTTCGCCCACGCGGGGCTGCACGAACGTCTCGTGGGACAGCCTCGAAAGGGTGCTTAGCTGCGCTGCGCGGTCCTGGGCCCCTGCGCGGGGCATGTACGTCTCCAGGTCCCACTGGAGCACGCCGGCCGCCGCCTGCAGATCGGCCACGGTGCCCAGGATCTCCAGGAGCTCCGTGAATTCGGGGGAGGAGCGAAGTTCCTCGGGGGTCGTCGCCATCGCACCTATCCTTTCGTGAGCGCGCAAGCCGCGGCCGTTCCGGCGCGGCCGTCGCCAGGCCTCTCGGCGGTCTTGCGCATGAGGGCTTCCAGGGCTTTCCTACGCTCTTCCACCGCCTGCTCCTGCTGCCAGCGAACGGGCGGGGCGGCGCGCTCCTGGCACTGTTGCGCCGGCAGGGGGCAGCGCTCGCACGTCTCGTTGAGCAGCCCCTCGGGGATGGCCGGGTCGCCGGCGAAGCGCACCCGGCGGCGGAGTTCGTCGTCCACCCGCAGCCCCAACGTGACGCTCGTGCGCAGGTAAGGCGGGAGGTTCTCCTGGCGGGCGAAGCCCAGGCACAGGAACTCCTTCTGGGACTGCAAAAAGCGCGACCGCTGGATGCCGGGAAGCGGCCCGGGCCCGCCGAGGCGCGCCAGCTCCCGGATGATGCGGACGGTGAGCCAGCGGCGGCAGTAGTGCTCCTTCAGGTCGAACCCCTTGGGGAGCGACAGCTGGCTCATGTTGAGGTGCTTGTAGAGGCGGAAGCTGCCGTTCACCTCGCTGAAGCGCAGGAAGTGCACCTTCAGCTGGAAGTGCGACGGCACGAGCTCGCTGAACCGGTACAGAAGCGTCTCGGGCGTCACGTCGTACGCCGAGAGCATCTGAGCAAGGCGTTCGGGCCGCCAGGCCGGCTCCTGGAAGAACGCCTCGATATCGGCCACCACGGGTTCCCGGGGCATCAGGATGGCGCCGCCGACGTAGGCCGCCTTGAAGTCGTTGAGCACCTGGGTGAACGAATCCACCCGGTCGGGCGAGTTGGTGAGGGCCCGCTCCTGCAGGCCCAGAACCCGGTAGCCGATCTCCCGCGCCAGTACGAACTTGCGCTGCGAGGCCAGGAGCGCGGGGTTGAGAAGGAGCCTCGGCGGCCGGCCCGGCAGGAAGACGGCACGGTAGGTGGCGAGGGCGGGCCCTTCGTCCAGGGGGATGAGGCCCAGGATGTATCCGAAGCGGTTTTCGAGAACCTCGCGCAGTGCCTCCTCCTCGACCGGCAACCGGCCTTTGATCCCGGCGTCGGCGGCGAACGCTTCGGCGATCTCTTCCAGGTCGCGGAAGTAGTTGCCGTGGATCTCCTGGTACGAGCGCAGGGCCGCCAGGAAGAAGTGCTCTTCCCGGATGTTGTAACCCCGGGCGACGTCCGAAAGGGCCTGAGCCAGCGCGCTGATCTCGGCCGGCGAGCGGGTCAGGAGTTCCACCAGCGCCGAAGGGTCCACTCCGAACAGCTCCAGCGGGAACTCCTGGAGAGCCTGGGAGGAGAGCGCCTGCTCCAGGAAGTTGAGCGGCGGGTCCAGCCGCAGGGAGACGAGCTGGTCGTAGTCATACCCGAGCGCCCGGGCCAGGCGCAGGATCTTGTCGGCTTTGGGGTACTTGCGCCCCTTCTCGATCTCCGTGATGTAGGAAGGGGAAAGCGCAGAGCGCGCGGCCAGGTCGGTGACGGTGAGGCGGCGCTGCAGGCGGGCCTGGCGCAGCTTGAGGCCAAAGATCACGTGGATCGGGTTGATGGACACCCCGAATCCCGCCCCGATGAAAGATTGGCCGGGCACGAGATGTTTACCACATTGAGAATAGTGCCGTCAAGGCGAAACCTGACCCGCTCGCGGCTGTGCGCTTGCGGCGAAGATACGCCGCTCACCGGATCGCGTAGGTGACCGTGACGCTGGCCGTGAACTCCAGCTCGCCCGGCTCGACCGGCGTCGAGGTGTCCTCGAGCGCCGGTGCCCGCGCGCCCATCTGGATCCGGATGGGGGGCACGGAGGAGGTGAAGCTGACCCCGCTGATGCTGACCAGTTCGCCAAGCTGGATGCCTGCTGCCTGGGCCAGCGCCTGCGCCTGGGCGATGGCGTCCGCCACCGCCTGGCCCAGCGCCTGCTGCTTCAGGGGCTGAATGTCCCTCACGATGAAGCTGATCCCGTCAATGCGGTTGGCGCCCGCCTGCACGGCTGCGTCCACCACCTGCCCGGCGTCCTCGAGCTTCCGAAGATGGACGGTGAGGGTGTAGGAGGCGCGGTAGCCGACAAGCCGCTGCTCCCGGCTCTTCTCATCGTAGCGGAACACCGGGCCGAGCTGGATGCCCGAGGTCTGCATGTCGCGCGCTGCAATCCCGAAATCCTGCAGGGCTGCCAGAACGCGGTTGACCTTCCCGGCGTTTTCGTCCTGCGCATGCTGCGCCGAGGGCGCCTGCGTGTCGATGCCGATGGTGACCCGGACGGTATCCGGGCGGCCGAACACCGTCGCGCGGCCCGTCACCACCAGTGTCCTCGAACGCTCGTCTTGGTCGGGTGCGGCCGCCAGGGCCGGCGTGGCCATGGCTGCAGCGAGCGAGGCGGCCACCAGGAACGCGGCAACTGGCGCTCGCCGTCGGATTGCTCTCAACGCAAGCAAGCCACCTTTCCCGGCTTCTACCCCAGGTATTCGTAACCGGCCCGCTATACCTTTCGGTTGGCGCGGGCGCCCAGCCATGGAGTGGCTCCCTGGTGGCGGCCTGCAGGGCAGCAGGTGAGGAGATCGCACTCCTGGCACCGGGGCCGTCGGGCCACGCAGACCTTCCGGCCGAAGTAGATGAGCCGCAGCGGCAGGCTGGCCCACTCCTCGGGCGGGACGAGTTGCATGAGGTCCTGTTCGATCCGCTCCGGGTCGGACGCGAAGCTCAGGGCGAGCCGCCGGGAAAGGCGCATCACGTGCGTGTCCACGACGATGCCGAGGCCGTTTTCCTTCGGGTTCCAGCCCGGCCATTCCTCAAGGGCGGCCGCCGACAAAAGCACGTTGGCGGTCTTGCGGCCGACGCCCGGGAGGGTCAGCAGTTCTTCCATGCGGTGGGGCACTTCACCGCCGAAGCGATCCAGGATCTGCCGACACGCCTCCTGGATCATCCGAGCCTTTTGCCGGAAAAACCCGGTTGGATGGATGAGCTCTTCCAGTCGCCGGCGGTCGGCCCACGCAAAGTCCTGCGCGTCGCGCAACGCTTCGAACAGCACCGGCGTGACCTTGTTCACCGTGGCGTCGGTGCACTGGGCGGAGAGAATGGTGGCAATGAGAAGCTGCAGCGGGCTTCGGTGGCGCAGCGGGATGCGCGCCTCGGGGTAGCGGGCCTTGAGGGCCTCAACGATGGCCAGGGCTCGCCGTCGCCGGTGGGCTTTCGATTCGCGGCGAGGCGCGTCGGGTACGCTCACCTGCGTGACTTCGTCGGATGTAACGCGGTCGTTTGCCCCCATACGGTCTTCAGGGTAGCACAGTTGCGAGCCCGGTGGAAAGGACCGGCCCAAAGCGGGCTGCGGGGTCCAGATTCCGCGGGCACGGGGCTGTGGACATACAGTCGCGCCCCGAGGCGGGGAGGACATTTGTCCAGGACATTTGGCAGGATCCGCGGCACGGGAGGAGAAGAGTGCCGGTGCCAGAGGAACGCGGCCCCGCCTTCAGGCCGGGGTGCCCGGGGGACGGCGGGCCGGTCGCAAGGGCGGATGGCGTGGTATGGCGGCAGAGGGCGTGCACCGGGCTCTATCGCTTCTGACGTGGGCCCTGGCCCTGGGTACGGGCGTCCGCCTGCTGTGGCGGGAGATGGCGCCGGGGGTACGGCAGGCCCGCCAGGCAATCACAGCCGCCGCAGCGTGGAGGGCCAGTGCCCCTCAGATGTCGAGACGCTGGCGCGTGCGTCTGGCGCTCCTGATCGCGGCCGGCTTCAGCGCCTCCGTCGCGTGGGGAGCGCTGCTGCGCCTGACCAGCACGTACCTTCCCGGCAGTACCCTCAACTAACAGGCCTTCACGCGTAACGGGCCTTTACCCGGCCCCCGCCGGCGAAGCGGCGGGAGCTTCGGCCCGGCTGGCCCCCTGCAGGTAGGCAGCGATGGCTTCGGCTGCTAGCCGGCCGGCGGCTACCGCATGCACCACGGTGTTGGCGCCGGTCACGCAGTCGCCTCCGGCCCACACGGCACCTTTCGAGGTCATGCCCCGATCGTCTTTCACCAGGATCCGGCCACCACGTCCGGCTTCGAGGCCCGGCGTGGCCGCCGTCAGGTCCCGCTCGACCCGGTATCCCACCGCCAGGATGGCCACATCGATGGGGATCACGTACTCCGATCCCTCGATGGGCTCGGGGGAGGGGCGGCCGGAACTGTCCGGAGCCCCCAGCCGCATGCGCACGACCTCGGCGGCGACAAGCCGCCCGTTTTCGCCGAGAAAGCGCTGGGGCGCTACCAGGAACTCGAAGCGAACCCCTTCTTCCTCGGCCAGCGCCATCTCCACCGGGCGGGATGGGCTGTGCTCCCGGGCCCTCCGGTACAGGATCGAGACGTCTAAAGCGCCAAGGCGCAGCGCCGTGCGGGCGGCGTCCATGGCCGTGTTGCCGGCCCCGATGACGATCACCCTCTTGCCCGTCAGGTCCATGTCCTGCCCGGCCGGCCGGCGGTCGCCGAGCTGCGCCGCGGCCACTGCCATCAGGAAGTCCTTGGCGCTCACGACCCCCGGGAGATCCTCGCCCAAAACGCCCATCTTGACCGGCTCGTTGGCGCCGATACCCAGAAAGACGGCCCGGAACCCCATCTCGAACAGTCCATCCACCGTGACGTCCCGGCCCACCACGACCTCCTGGACGAACCGGATCCCCTGGCGGCGGAGGCGCTCAACTTCGGAGGCCACCGTCTTCTTGGGCAGCACGAACTCGGGAATCCCGTAGCTCATCACGCCTCCGGGCGCCACCCAGGCGTCCAGGACGGTGACCCGGTATCCGCGCCGTGAGAGCACGTTGGCACAGGAGAGCCCCGCCGGCCCCGCCCCGACCACGGCGACGTCGCCCACCTCGATCGCCGCACGCCCGTGCGGCCATGCCGCCGCGAGCGACGGGCGCCCCTCCGGGAACTGGGCGGAAAGGGCCTTTTCGGCGAGGTAGCGTTCGAGCGCTCCAATGGCGACAGGCTCGCCCTTCCGGCCGAGAGGGCACGCCCCCTCGCACTGGTTCTCCCAGGCGCAAACCCGGCCCGTGCAGGAGGAGATGGCGTTGTGGGCCCAGAGCATTCCAGCAGCCTCTTCGGCCCGGCCCTCGGACACCAGGCGGATGAAGCTCTTGATGGGGTTGTGGTTGGGGCAGGCCAGCTCGCACGCCGGTTTGTAGCACTGCAGGCACCGCTGGGCTTCTGCCACCGCCTCGTCGTCACGGTAGGTGAGGACGACCTCGTCAAAGTCCCGGATCCGCTCGGCTGCGGGGCGGTGGGCAATGGGAACCCGTGTATACTGCGGCCGTCGCACCGACATGCTGCAAGCCTCCCGTCTGGCCGGACCGGTTGACCGGCTGGTGCTGCTTTCGCGCGTTTCCACGCTAAGGGTAGCGGCCCTGCCGCAGGGGCGGCGAGGGCCGGGCGTCCCTGGCGTCTTGTGACATTTGTCCCTCCACCCCCGGTGGGTACCCGGGTAAGGGATCCGGGGAGTACCGGAGTATTGTCCCGGTCAGGACCGGGCAAACGACAGTTCACCGGGTCGTACGGCGGCTGCCACAATGAAGCCGGCAAGGCCATGCAAGAGGCCGCTGGGGCAGAGAGGCGGGCATCCGGCGGCGACCGGATAGAGAAGCTGCAGCAAGGGGGGTTTGCAGAGGATGCAGACGCTTTGGCGGGTCGTTTTCGGGCTGATGCGCATCTGGCTCGGGTATCAGTGGCTCGAGGCCGGCCTCGGCAAGATCACCAACCCCGCCTGGGTGGGTGACAAGGCCGGCGTGGCCATCTCGGGCTTCTTCAAGGGAGCCATCGCCAAGGCAGCAGGAGATCACCCGGCGGTGCGGCCCTGGTACGCGTCGTTCCTGGAGAACGTGGCGCTGCCCAACGCCACCACGTTCAGCTACCTGATCGCGTTCGGGGAGACGCTGGTGGGGCTTGCGCTCATCTTCGGCGTGCTGACGAGCTTCGCCGCCCTGATGGGGGCGTTCATGAACCTCAACTTCATGCTGGCCGGCACCACCAGCACCAATCCGATTCTGTACACGGTCGCCATCATCGTCATCCTGGCGGGTGCCCGGGCGAGCTACTTCGGGCTCGACTACTACCTGATGCCGCTGCTTCGCCAGACCGTGGCCAGGGTGCGCGGGCAGGAGCGTGATGCACAAGCAGCGCCCTGACGCCAAAGGGAGCCAGGGCGAGAAAAAGCCAAGGACTCCTCGGAGGGGCCCGGCAAGTGCCGGGCCCTACTTGTTGACAACTACTCTCACAACGAGGTATTCTCCAGCCGGAATGAGTATTATTAGATACCGGGAGGCGCTCCGTGCGTCCTGAAGTCGAGGCGTTCCAGAGGATACTGGCGGAGAAGGGGTACCGTGTCACCCCGCAGCGGGTGGGGATCTACGAGTACCTGCTGGAGAGCAAGAGGCACCCGTCTGCGGAGGATATCTACCAGGCGCTCAAGGACCGCTTCCCCATGATGAGCCAGGCGACGGTTTACAAAACCCTGGAGCTTCTGCTGGAGCTTGGGCTCATCACGGAGCTTGGATTCGGCGCTGCCGCGAGCCGTTACGATGGGAACCCCAGCGTGCACATCAACATCCTTTGCACCGCTTGCCATCGTATTTATGATGTAGTTGAGCCCGAGCTGGCGCGCCTGGCGGAGTCGGTAGCCGAGCAGTCGGGGTTCGTGGTGAGCGGCCAGCGGCATGAGCTTTACGGGATCTGCCCGGAGTGCCAGCGACGCCGGGGCGCGCACGTAGAGAGGTGAACGCCGTGCCATCAAACCAGGGAGGGAAGCCAGCCAGAAAGCCGAAGCAGCGCAAAGCCACCCAGTCTCGCCGCAGCGCCGCCGATGAGCGCGAGAGCTCCATCAATTTGCTGCAGACCTACCTCAAGGAAATCGGCAAGGTGCCGCTGCTGACCCACGACGAGGAGATCGAGCTTGCCAGGCGTGCCGAGAAAGGCGACGTGCGGGCCAAGACCCGGCTCATCGAGTCCAATCTTCGCTTGGTCGTCAACGTGGCCATGCGCTTTGTCGACCGGGGCGTGCCGGTGCTGGACCTGGTTCAGGAGGGTAACATTGGCCTGATGCGGGCGGTGGAGAAGTACGACTGGCGCCGGGGGTACCGGTTCAGCACCTACGCCACCTGGTGGATCGTCCAGGCGGTGCGCCGGTCGCTCAGCGACCAATCCCGCACCATCCGCCTGCCCGCTCATATGATTGAAACGATAGGGAAGGTGAACACCACCGCGAGCCTCCTGGGCCACGAGCTGGGCCGCGAGGCCACCCCCGTCGAGGTGGCGGCGCACCTCGGGCTTGGGACGGAGCGTGTGGAGGAGGCGCTGCGCGCTTCCCAGGAACTCGTCTCCCTGGAGAACCCCGTGGGCGACGACGGCATGCGCGTGGCGGACTTCGTGGGCGACGAGCAGGCGCCCCCGCCCGATGAAGAGGCCGCCAAGAACCTCCTGAAGGACCAGATACGGCAGGTGCTCACGGCTCTCCCGCCCGTCGAACAGACGGTGTTGAAGCTGCGCTACGGGCTGGACGACGGGCAGCCGCACACCCTGGAGGAGATCGGGCGGCGGCTGGGGGTCACCCGGGAGCGGATCCGCCAGATCCAGGAACGCGCCCTTGCCCACCTGCGCGGCCCTGCGCGGACGGCCGCGCTGGACATCTACCTTTCCTGAGGTTTCCGGGCGACACACTGGCAGGAGTTTCGTTCCCGCCCGCGGATTTCTCTTATTAGCACGGTGCGCGGGTTGTCACGGTGCGGCTATGCGCTGGCGCCGCGCCGGCCGTCGCTTGGAGAGGTGGGGTCGGGTGTATCGGGGACGCGAGGGCATGCTGGCCTGGGCGCTCCACCGGATTTCAGGCCTGGGCGTGCTGTTCTTCCTTCTGCTGCACATTGCCGATACCGCTTTAATCCTGGCCGGCCCCGCGTG
>JBFMCJ010000106.1 GCA_040754675.1 Bacillota bacterium | reverse complement strand
GAGTAGGCAGCGGGGCGCTCAGAAGCGACGGGGGAGGGTGCAAGCCCCGGAGCAGCTGCTGCCGAACGACATCCCCGAGCTGTCGTTGCCAAAGCCGCGGCCGCGCACCGGCCGCTGCCGGTAGTGACGGCCGGGCCCTTCCCGATAGCGAAGGAGCGGCTCGCCCGGCGACCCCACAGGGTGCAGGGCCGGCCGCGCTGAGTGAGCGCAAAGCGCGCTAAGCCGGGTGGCACCGCGGAGGGCCCATGGCCCTTTCGTCCCGAGGGAGACGAAAGGGCTTTTTGTTTTGCCCTCAACACTTCGCTCGACAGGGGGTTACGGGCAGTGGTAGGCGTCGAGAGCGGGCTTCGCCTGACCAGGGTGCGTTCCACCGAACTGGCAGCGCATGTTGGGGAGCGTGTGCACGTGGCCGGGTGGCTGCACGCCCGTCGGCGACTCGGCGGGATCACGTTCACGTTGCTGCGGGACGGGTGGGGAATCTGCCAGCTTGTGAGCGAAGGGGACGAACCGCTGCCCGGTGTCGCGAACGAGAGCGTGGTATCGGCCGCCGGTGTGGTCGCCGCCGCCCCTCAGGCGCCCGGCGGAGTCGAACTGCGCGATTGCACCTTCCAGGTCATTGCCCCAGCCGAGCTTCCGCCCATCGACTTGAGTAAGCGGGCGCTCCGGGCCGAGCTGTCGACGCAGCTTGACCTCGCGGCGCTCAGCTTGCGTCACCCCAGCCGAAGGCTCGCGTTCGGCGTGTCGGCCGCCATGGTGGCCGCATTCCGCGACACCCTCACCCGGCACGGGTTCACGGAGATCTTCACGCCCAAGCTGATCGGCGGCGCAAGCGAGGGGGGCGCCAACGTCTTTGCGCTGGACTACTTCGGGCGGCGGGCGTATCTGGCGCAGAGCCCGCAGCTGTACAAGCAGATGATGGTGGGCGTGTTCGAACGGGTGTTCGAGGTGGGGCCGGTCTTCCGGGCGGAGCCCCATAACACCCTCCGCCACCTCAACCAGTACACGAGCCTCGACGCCGAGATGGGGTTCATCGCCGACCACCGGGACGTCATGGCGGTGGTGGAAGAGGTGGTCGTGGCCATGGCGGCCGCCGGCGTCGCCGCCTTGGAGAGTTTCGGGGCTCCTGCCCGAAGCCGCGCCGTCCGCGAGGGCTGGGACGCGCCGGTGTGGCGCCGGCCCTTCCCCGCGGTGGCGTTTTGGGAGGCTCAGGAGATCATCCGGGAGCGGTTTGGCCGTAACGTGCGGGGCGAGCAAGACCTCTCCCCCCAGGACGAGCGTGACCTTTGCTTGTGGGCACGGAGCGAGCATGGCAGCGACTTCCTGTTCGTGACGGGGTATCCGCTCGCCAAGCGGCCCTTCTACACCCATCCCGACCCGGAGCATCCGGGGTACACCAACAGCTTCGACCTGCTCTTCCGGGGGCTCGAAATCGTTACGGGCGGGCAGCGGCTGCACAGGTACGCCGACTACCTGCGGGCCCTCGAGGAGCGCGGGATGGCCCGGGAGCCGCTCCGGGGTTACCTTCTCGCCTTCCGGCACGGCATGCCGCCGCACGGCGGCTTTGCCATCGGGCTGGAACGCCTCACAGCCCGGTTGCTGGGCCTCGCCAACGTGCGCGAAGCCACGCTCTTTCCCAGGGACGTGGACCGGCTGGAGCCGTAACGCCAGCAACACAGCGGCAACGAGGTTCACCCGGTAACGAGGGATCGGGGCCGCGGTTGTCCGCACCACGCACGCGCCCGCCATCTTGTCGTGGCAAGCGCACCTTTCAGGATCCCATAGCGCCCACAACGACCCGAGAACCGGGGCCGTTGCGCTCGCGCCACGAGGGCCGAGCCGGTGACTACCAGGGCTGGACCCTTACGGCATCCACCCACGGCGGCTGTTGCTGTGATTCAGGTTCTTCGGGTTACTATTCACCGCGAGTTCCGCCACCTGGCTAAATGGTGCTTCGGATACCCACGAGGTAGGCACCATCCGAGCGGTATCCAGCGTCGAGCCGAAACATCGTTACGTCGACGCTCATACCCGCAGCCCACCTAACGGCCATACCGTCTTCCAGCCCCTGCTCGTAGCGGCCCACCAGCCGAATGTACCTGCCGAGCGGAACCAGTAGGCCTGCGTCAAACACCCTTCCATTCGCCTCCTGAAGATCCTCGTCGGAAAGCCCTACCGAGAGCAGGTAAACCGGCTTCGAAGGCGGGGCCAGTGTAAGGCTCACGCGTCCCGCAATCCGAGGGGCTCCTGGGGACGGGCCGCCTATCCAGAGGTTCGAAGCAGCCATGCCAAACCAAAGGGAAGGCCCCAAGCGACCACTGACCCCGACGTCGGCTGCCCACCTACTGACAACCCCCGGCCCTGGCGCGTCGATACCCGTCCAGGTTCCCCGAACCCCCAGCGCCGCCGGTCCCAGCTTGCCGGCAATGGTGTAAGTTGCGCGCCACTCTAGCGCTTCGCCTGGGGCAAGTTTCAGTGACCCCGTGAGACCGCCGGCGAGGGTTCCACCCGGGTCCACAACGGCCAGCATGTATTCCCGCTTGCTGCCGCCCGATTCTAGCGGCTCCTCGGTCACCTTGATGATCAGTGAGCTCTCCTTCAGCCCCGTGGCCGCCGCTGGGTTGAGGAGCATCGCATCGAGTTCCCCTGAGGCAGCCGTCACGTCGGGGATGAGGGCCATCGGCGGAGCCGCGCTGGCGGAAGCGGTACTGACGTTCACGCTTGCCGCGACCATCAGCACCGCCAGGGTCTTGGCGAGGTACCGGCTCACCCAAGGGGATCTCCGGACAGACCACCGTGCACGGCCAACAACCGTTGGTACGTCTCTCAACACCACGCAAATCCTCCTCTTAGCCCTCTGCGCGCCTCCCCTTGCTGCGGTGGCGCCACTCCTCCCCGGGAGCGCCGCCCTACCGGGCCGTAGACACGAGCCGGGGAGTGATGAAGACCACGACCTCGGACTTGGTCGTCTGGTCGCGGGACGTCGAGAAAAGGTAACGGATCACCGGAAGGTCACCCAACACGGGGACCTTGCTCGTAACGCTCTGCCGGCTTTCTTCGACCAGCCCCCCGAGAACCAAGGTCTCGCCGTCCTTCACCCGAACCGTGGTCGAAAGCTGGCGGCGGCTCACCACCGGGAGGTCGTCGCCCACCTGCCCGGTGACGTCGGTAACCGTAGGCTGAACCGCCAGAGTGATGTCGCCGGTGCGGGCGACCCTCGGGGTGATCCGCAGGCTCACGCCCACGTTGATCGCCTCGAGCCGCGTGAAGGGTGCCGCCTCGCTGCCCGTTACGATTTTGAAATAGCGGTCTTCCCCGACGAAGATGTCGGCGCTCTGCCCGTCTAGAACCGTGAGCCGTGGGTTGGCGCGAATCTGCGCCTTGCCTGAGTCCACCAGTTCTTTCAGACTGGCAAGAAGTGTGTCATACGGTGTCTTGATGGTTACCTTGAGAAGCCCCTGCACCGTGTCGAAGCTTCCGCCAAAGGCTCGGTTCTGCGCAGAATCCGGGGTGCGCAGCCAGCTCCAGTCCAGCCCAAGCTGGCGGCGAGCTTCGTCCGACACCTCGGTGACAACGGCTTCGATGACCACTTGGGGAGGGGGCTGATCGACTCGGGCAATGTCGGCCTTGATGCGGTCGAGCAGGTCGGGGGCTGCTGTGATGACCACGGTGTTTGTGTCGGCATCGAAGCGGACATAGGGATTGTAATATTCAGCGAGCAACCGACGCGCTTCGTCGGCAGTGACGTAATTCAATCGAACGCGCTCCGTCTTGGTAAGCACGTGGAAAATGGGGCTCGTCTTATCGGCTTTGCCCACCATGTAGGTCTTATCGTCGAGCTTGACGTACGTATAGCCCCCAGGCGCTAGGACGAGGCGAAGGGCCTGCTCCAGGGGGGCATCCTTCAACTCAAGCGTCACAAAGCCCTGCACGGAACTGTCCACCAGGATGTTGACTCCCGCCTGCAGTCCGATGTCCTGCAATGCCTGGGTAATGAACGTTTCCACGAAGACATTGGACACTCGGGGCGCCTCGGTACTCCGGGTTTCAAGCTGTTGCATCTGGCTGCCGGGCGCGGGATCTTCGGCAAAGCCTCGTTGGGCGAGCAGTGCCATGGAAAGCATCCACACTGCCATGACCATCGCGCTCTTGATTCCCTTCACAGGGCCACCCCTCACCTGTCCTGGATTCTCTGATCGCTGCCGGTCGCATCCGGCGCCGGAGTTTTCTGCTCCTTGGAAGTGCTCTGGGCAATCACCATCTGAGCTTCCTTCATGAGTGTGCTCCCGGTGCTGTAGCGCACGTACACCCTGACGCGGTACTCACCTGCTGTTTCCGGTCTCTGGATGAGCGCGCCAAGATTGCGAAGGCCGCCAGGCAGCACTGGGGTAGTGGTGGGCGGTACGGTGAGCCGAGCGGCCTCGACCCAAACGGGATCACCCACGTATTCGGCACCCTCGGAACCTTCAGGAATGGTCTTCATCTCCACGACGACCTCGGCGCTCGGAGTGACGTGCACTTTGCCTCGGTTGGTGAACGTGGTGCCTATGATGACAAAACGGCCGTCCTCGGATTCTTGAATGGTGAGGGGCGAGAGTTCTCCCGCAGCTGGCAGATCCTTCCCCAGCAGCGCGTAGACAGGTACGCTCAGCTGCGTTTCCGGCGTTTTCTCCTTCCCGGAGCCCTCGGGCCGGGCAGCCAGGAGCACCTGTGCGTAATGTCCTCCCGGTTCGGCATCCCGGGGTGTCCGTACACCGACCTGCAGGTTGCGGGCGCTCCCGGGCGGAATGGTTACGCTCTCCGGTCTTAGGAGCGTCCAGCCGGCACTGGAACCCTCCGCTTTTATGTCCTCGATGTTGGGGTTTCCCGCTTCGTCGTAGACAAGAGGAAGAACGTGCGCGGTGACCGTGATGGGGACCTTATCGAGGTTCTGAATGCGCAGCGCTGCAAACCGGGAAGCACCAGGAACAAGCTCGAACGAGACGGTTTCCGGCTCCACCACCATTCTGACGCCGCGGCCCCCCTGAGCCTGCTGAAGCAAGCTCTCCCCAACCACGAACTTCTGACGGGTGATGGCCGGGCGTATTCCTCCGTAGTTGACGACAGCTTGAAGGGTATACTCCCCAGGGGGTAGTCCCCGAGTCAGGATAGAGCCCATTTGGACCGCTGCAGAAGGCAAGACAACTCCTCGCCCGCTTCCCAGCGGGACTTGGGTGATTTTACGGCCTTTGGCATCCCAAATACTCACCGTACCCGAGGCAAAAGCGTGCACATCGCCTTCGTTGACGACTTCGGCTGCAAGAATGAGTGCTTGAGGACCGTAACGTCTAGCGTAGCTTTCCAGACCTTTCTGGCCTGCTGAAAGAACCCGGAAACTGGAAATGTAGAGGTCCGGCCGTATGCTGGGCGTCACCGCGACCGCTTCGACGATGACCGCGAATTCGTTCCGAATGACCTGCCGAGCAGCATCGGAGGGGCCTTCCTCTGGTTTTAACTGGAGTACCACAGCCGCATAGGCCCCACCCCGGAACTGTCGCGGAAAAGTGAGTTCCCCTCGAATTGCCTTCGTTTGCCCCGGCTGAAGCGTGAAGGCTTGCGGTTCGACCCTGATCCACTCGGCCGCAGAGTGTTCATCCGTCTTCCCGAGAGCAAGTTTGTAATTGCCCGAGAGATCCTGGCGGATCGGCATTACCGATACGGTAAACTCTCCGGTGCGCCCCGTGTCAGCCGCCGAGACAGCGATCTCGAATGGGAGAGTACCACCTGGCAGCCCCTGGAGTTCAATCAGAAGAGGGCTTACGGTAAAGGAGAAGCCCTCTGCCAGGGCAGGGAGCGCGATAAGGGCAACTACCGAGCCTGTTGACACGATAAACTCCAAGGCGTACTTGAGCATACGGCGGGCCCTGCAAGGCAGCTTCTCCTGCCTCGGTTTCACGGATAACCCCCCAAAGTCTCTCCCGTTAAGAGGGGCGGAGGACAGGCCCCCGCCCCTCCCGACCGGAGCCTGGATGGTTGGACTCAGATAGTCGAAGGATCGTACGGTTCGGTCGGCGGCTCCCCAAACTGATCCTCGGCGAAGTGACCAGTGTTACCGTCAACCCAGAACTTCAAGTTGGTTATAGCGATCCTGACGGTTCCGACGTTCTCCCATTCGGACGACGAGTTGGAGTTGCTGACTTCGAGCTTCTGCCAGAGCTTGTACTGGATGCCCTGGTGAAGGGCCTCGCTATCCGGGAAGGTGATGACCATGTCATTGAGCGCCGGGGCCGCTATCCAGCCGTTGCTCTCGGCTTCGCCGATCGTCTCACCGAAGCTGTAGTAAGTCTCGATCTCAGAGTCCGGGCTCGGGGCGTCCGGGTTGAGGTAGTGCAGGTTGTCGAACCCATAGAAGCTCAGAACCACGTCGTTGTTGCTGGCTAAGCTGAAATGGATGGAGTCAGAAGCGTAGGTGCCAGGCTTGCGAATGCGCCAGTCCTTCCGGGTGGTTCCGACCGTCCAGTTGACCCACTGAGCCACCGAGGCATGGGTCGTGAAGGTGAAGTCCCAGTACGCCTTGTTGCAGAAACCGAAAGTCGGACCGGAGTTCCAAGAGCGGGCCAGGACGTCCCCGTCGGGCGAAGTAACGGCTTGCCAACCCTGGTTTGTAAGCTCGTATACGGGCGTTTCCGATGCGTTCGCCGGCAGCGCCTCGCCGTTGGGGTTGTACGCAAGCGCCACGCTGCTCGCCAGGACAAGCAGCGCTGCTGCCAGAAGCCAGGACCACTTTCTAAGCACTGTGGGCTCCCCTTTCATGGGCTGGAGTCGATCGTGCCGTGCTCGTCTCATCTATCCTCCCTCTAATCTCGGTCCCTGCCAAGGCCGCAGCCGATACCACCTCCCCTGCGAACCGCCCCCTGTCAGTTGGGGCGGCAAGCAACGACGGAATTGGTTCAGCGGGTTCCAGGTCGCCATTCCACCTCCTCTCAAGTCACGGCGTGCCAACCCACTAACCGTAAACGACCTTGACCACGGGTGCCGTTTACGGCGACCCGCTGTCGACCACCAGTTGGCCTGCGTTCGCCAGCACGAAGACCAGAGTTGCTTGATCTTCGTACTCCGAGGAGGACTGACTGGGCCCGACCACGAGTCTCTGCCATAGTGACCATGTCACGCCCTGCTCGAGTGCGTCCGACTTCCGGAACGAGATAACCTGCTGGTTGAGTTCGTCGGCTGTCCACCATCCGGCCTGAGAGGCCTGCTGAAGGGAATCCCCCGCAGCGTACAGGACAGGCAGGGGGCTTGCCGCGTTCCCTGCCAGCGGCATAAGGTCGGCGAAATCCCGGAATTGTATGGATACTGAACTGTTGCTTGCCACAATCACCTGAAGCCCCAACGAGACATAGTCACCAGGCTTGCGGATCCGCCAGTCCTTTTGGGTATTGGTGATCTCAATCCGCATCCAGGGCGGGTCGCCAACGTGAACCGGCACGCAGTTCAGACTGTAGCCGCCCTTGCTAACGCTCCCGTTGTCCCACTTGACCGTCAAGGCGGAGTCGAGGCAGTAGTCGCCTGGCGAGGTGTACTGCTGCTTGCCGGCCGGGTTGAGGCCGGTGGCGATGTGAAAGCTCAATACCGCCGTTGAACCGGCCGGCATGTCACCGATCGACCAGGCTACCGCAGTGGCGCTGTTTGGCCCGCCGACCGGGGCCACGGTCACTTGCCCTCTGGAAGCGTCGACCGAGCTCGGGGCGACATCGATCTCCGCGCTGTAGTTGTTGCCGAGCCGGACATTGAACACGGTGCCGGCCGAGATGTTGGCGACGGTCCACGTCACCGCCCACTCGATGCGCTCCCCGACCTGCACCGTCCAGCTGCCGTCCGCGTTCTGGGTGGCGTTGCCGCTGACCAGCCGAATCTCATAATCGACGGCAACCGGGGCCGAGCCACTCGAAACCCCGCGCGCCGGCAGCAGGAGAAGGCCCCCCAGCAGAACCGCCGCAACCACCCCCGGCCAGCGCCGACAGAGCACGGTCATGTTGTTGTGCATCGCATCGCTCCCCGATGCCGCACCCTGGTACGTAGTTTGAGGGAAGGGCAGCAATAGCCACAATCGCGCGGTGGGGCCGGCCTCGGTCACCGGGTACACTGAACTCGGGGACAACGATCATGCGTTCGAGGAAAAAGCGCGAGGTGGGCCTTGCGACGGTTTACGCGCCACGAGCTTCGCGTCTGGCGGGGCGTTCCGCCGGCGGCGCGCCGATGAGGCCGAGACGGACAGCGAGGATGGCGGCCTGGGTCCGGTCCTGCACTTGAAGCTTGTCCAGGATGCGGGAAACGTGGGCCTTAACGGTTCGCACGGTGCAGCCCAGGGTCACGGCGATCTCTTTGTTGCTGTTGCCCTGCGCCAGCAGCCGCAGCACCTCAGCCTCCTTAGAGGTCAAAGCGGGCGCCGTCACGCCGTACTGGGCCTGGACAAGGCGCCGAAGCAGGTCGGGTGCCACGTTCGGCGAGAGGTAGGTCTCTCCGCGAGCGACGGCCAAGATGGCCTCGTGAAGGTGGTGCGCGACGTCCTCCTTGCGGAGGTACCCAAAGGCCCCCGCCCTCAAGGCCTCCAGGGCGTACGGATCTTCGGGCAGGACGCTTATCACCAGCACCCGTGTTCCGGCGCGCTGATGGACGAGGGCCCGGGTGGCCTGGAGCCCGTTCATGTTGTCCATGTGCACGTCCATGAGGACGAGGTCGGGTTCGGTGTCTTTGATTTTGGCCACGGCACCCTGGCCACTCGACGCCTCGCCCACGACCGTGACGTCTTCCATGGACTCGAGCAGCGCGCGAAACGCATACCGCACGAGCGGGTCATCGTCCACCACCAGGACGCGAACCGGCCGGCTCGATGTCAGGTCTCTCATCCTGCAACCCCAAGACGTTCGCGCTCACCTATCCGGCCGTCACCATGTCCTGCCGGTGACAGGGGGCAATCGGTAGGGTAATCATGGCCGTGACGCTGTGGGGTTCGTCCTGTCGCAACGTCAGGCACCCTCCGTGGGCTTCGATACCGGCCCGGGCGATGCGAAGACCCAGCCCGGTCCCCCGGCGCTTGCCTGTCACAAACCGCTGAGACTCACACCTGCAGCGTAAAGAGGAGACAGCAGGGCCCGAATTCCGGATGCGGATCTGCACCAAGTTGGACTCGGCTGAGACGGAAAAACGGAGTTCGCCACCTTCTGTGCCAAGGGCCTGCAGGCCGTTGAGAGCAAGGTTCATCAGGACGGACTCGAGCAAAGACTCGTCGGCCCAAACAGGGGACATGTCATCCGGGTACTGCTCGTCGATGCGAACGTGAGCCCCCTCACCCTCGGCCACAATGCGTGCCGTTTGCGCAACGCGCCCTACCACGTCCTGCAAAACCACGAGCTTGAACTCCAGAGGGCGCTCCGTTCCGTAGCAGAGGATCTCGTCCAGGAGGGCCGTCGCACGCACCAGCGCACCCCGAAGCACCCGCATGGCCTTCAGGTCACCGGGGCGCTCGGCCGGGCCGGCCTGTTCCATGGTATGCGCGGCCACCTGGGCCACCGCCAGCATGGCCTTCGTCTCGTGCGCAACGTAGAGCGCCGCCTCCCCCAGCCTCTTCAGGCGGCCGTGTGAAATGCGGACAGGGCTTGAGAAAAGCCCGTGCGGGTCCGTCGGTTTCCTCGCCGTCCGAGGGCTGCTGTCCGTGAGGCGAACGGTCCCGGGACGGACGTTCATAGGAACCGCCTCCCATGTGCCTTGGTTTGACCGGGGGCTGGTCACAATTCTGCCTGGTAGCCCGCACGGGAACCGGGAGCCGGCCCGGTGTGCTCACCCACCAGCCCGAAGGTAGGCCACGTGAAATGTGTAGCGAAAGAGGCCGCGGAAAGAACTACCCGGGGCTGCGGCTCGGGACCTCCCGACAATTTCCGCCGCCGCACGCGTTTATTTGAACCCCGGTGATTTGTTTACCCCCGGATACAGGCATTGGTGCCATTCCAGAAAAGGCACGTCTTTCCTTCCCGGCACTTCACGTTTCTTATCGAACTCTTGCGACAGAACTGGCTCTTTCGCGTTTCAAGA